>NZ_VCQL01000208.1:0-388 GCF_005937175.1 Halomonas sp. ATBC28
CTTTTCGCTGAACTCCGCCTGCATATCCGGTCATGGTGCCGTTTCGGCCAATAACCCGATGGCAAGGTACGACGATGCTGATGGGATTCGATCCGTTTGCCGCACCAACGGCACGCGCCGCGCCAGGGCGGCCTAATTGTTCAGCCAGTTGGCCATAATGCATTACCTGCCCGCAGGGGATAGTGCGCAGTGTTTTCCAGACTTCGCGCTGAAATGGCGTCCCCCCCGTGGCAGTGGGAAGCGTATCAATAATGCTAAGATTACCGGCAAAATATTCACGCAGCTTGTCGCTTAAACCACCTGGGTTGGTGGCAGAAATGCGCTCATAGCCTTCTTTGCGATAATGGATGTCCAGCAGCTGCACCATGCGTTCGCTGTACTCTTCCCA
>NZ_VCQL01000209.1:0-388 GCF_005937175.1 Halomonas sp. ATBC28
GGTCAGGCCCATGCGGTGGAGCATGTCGCGCATGTTGCGGGCGATGATGTCGCGCTTCTCGGGCGGGTAGAACCGGGCTCCGTCGAGGGCCGCCTCCAGGCTGCCGAACAGGGACATAAGGGCCTCGCGGCTGGCCGGCGGCGCCAGCAGCTCGCCCGAGAACGGCAGAACCGCCCGCCCGCTGGCCTGCCGCCAGGCGTAGCCGACCAGCAGCACCGCCTGAGCCAGGTTCAGCGACGGGAAGTCCGGCGACACCGGGAACGTGATGATGGCGTCGGCCAGCGACACCTCTTCGTTGGTGAGCCCGACCCGCTCGCGGCCGAACATCACCGCGACGCGCTGCCCCTGCCGGGCGACCACCTCGCCCATGGCGTCCTCGGGGGCGAGG
>NZ_VCQL01000210.1:0-387 GCF_005937175.1 Halomonas sp. ATBC28
CGCTGGTTGAGCGCGCTATCAGTCATTACCAGGAACAGCAGCAGCCGCGTAATATTCAGCTTAACGGCCCAACGACCGATATCATCGGCGAAGCGCCAGCCATGCAGGACGTGTTCCGTATTATCGGTCGGCTTTCGCGTTCTTCTATTAGCGTGCTGATTAACGGCGAATCCGGCACCGGTAAAGAACTGGTCGCTCATGCCCTGCATCGCCACAGTCCGCGCGCCAAAGCGCCGTTTATCGCGCTGAATATGGCAGCTATCCCAAAAGATTTGATCGAATCAGAACTGTTTGGCCACGAGAAAGGCGCGTTTACTGGCGCGAATACCATTCGTCAGGGGCGTTTTGAACAGGCCGATGGCGGTACATTATTCCTCGACGAAATTG
>NZ_VCQL01000211.1:0-387 GCF_005937175.1 Halomonas sp. ATBC28
GTTCAGAGGTGGAAGCCTGATAGAAACGAGTTTTCTTTTCCAGACCGAGGAAGCGGATCGCCTCCAGCAGGCGCAGCGTACCCATCGCGTCGACGTCAGCGGTATATTCTGGTGACTCAAAAGAGACCGCAACGTGGCTCATTGCGCCCAGGTTGTACACTTCATCCGGCTGTACTTCACGCAAAATGCGCGTCAGGTTAGAGGTATCACTCAGGTCGCCATAATGCAGATGGAATTTCGGGTTGCAGGTGTGCGGATCCTGATAAATGTGATCCACGCGCTCGGTGTTGAATGACGATGCGCGACGCTTAATACCATGCACCTCGTAACCTTTTTCCAGCAGAAACTCTGCCAGGTAAGAACCGTCTTGTCCGGTTACACCGGTGA
>NZ_VCQL01000212.1:0-386 GCF_005937175.1 Halomonas sp. ATBC28
GTGCCAGCATGTCGGCGGCATAGACGGGAATCTGGTAGTGCGCGGCGTCCAGCAGCCAGTCGCTGTGCCCGCGCCCGGCCACGTCGGGACAGACCACGCGGGCGTGCCGCGCGAGCCGGCGGGCCAGCACGTCGAAGTCGCGTCCCTGCCGCGTCAGGCCGTGCACGCAGACCACCACATGGGGATGGGCCGGATCGCCCGTGGCGTTCCACTCCCAGTACGCCATGCGGTGCCCGCCATCGCCCTCCCCGGATGTGCCCTGGCGGGATGCCGCGGCACCCGGGCAATGTACGTAGTTCAGCGTAGGCTCTGTCATGGCGGGCAATCGTCTCTGGGGCGCTCGATAATGGCCCTCCGTTCATCCTAATTCATTCGGAGACACCGGC
>NZ_VCQL01000213.1:0-386 GCF_005937175.1 Halomonas sp. ATBC28
TCTTAACAGTGACGAGCAACATTTATTTGGCAGAGCTGCACTGATGGTCAGGTATGAAGATGAAAATAAAACGCCAGTGACACCTGAACAGATAATTACTCCCCGTCGTCGGGAAGACAAACAGAACGATCTCTGGACAACCTGGCAGCGGGTTCAGGAGAATATGATAAAAGGTGGATTATCGGGGCGAAGTGCCTCCGGGAAAAATACCAGGACAAGAGCCATTACAGGTATTGATGGTGATATAAGAATCAACAAGGCGTTATGGGTGATTGCCGAACAGTTCAGAAAGTGGAAGTCATGATAATATAAGTAAAGCCCCGAAAAAATTTTCGGGGCTTTACTTATATTATCATTTTTCGGCATTGCTGTGTCGTCTGATATAC
>NZ_VCQL01000214.1:0-384 GCF_005937175.1 Halomonas sp. ATBC28
CAACGTCTGTGATGTTTTGATGTATCTCGAAGATGACGATACTCGCGATGTCGGTGTGATAATGACGTTACCGCTCTTTTTCCCTTTTCTCTGGTTCGCTTTGTGGCGAAAAAAACGCGGCTGGTTTATGTACGCCACCGCGCTGGCTATTTTCGGCTACTGGTTGTGGCAGTTTTTTCTGCGCTATCAGTTTTGCTTGTGAGCCGGATGGGTTCATCCGGCCACAAAGACCTTACAAACTTCCCGCCTGACGACCTTTGCCCGCAGAAGTTAATGTTCTCCCCGTTTGTTTACCATTCAGGCTTTCCAGACGCATCTGGAAGGGCGGGAATGGCATCTCGATACCGTGGGCGTGGAAGCCAGCCAGAATCAGCTGGTGAATCT
>NZ_VCQL01000215.1:0-384 GCF_005937175.1 Halomonas sp. ATBC28
CCATTGGTTCGACGCAGATTTGGGTGCTGCCAAATCCCAGCGGTTTAAGTCGCGTTTCACTGGAGAAACTGGTTGAAGCGTATCGCGAGCTGGACCAGGCGCTGGTAGTGCGTGGGCGATAAAAAACGCCACCGAAAAGGTGGCGTTTGTGCAGAGGGCCTAGTGCCGGGTGCGGCGTAACGCCTGATCCGGCCTACCGATTAATCGTCCAGGAAGCTACGCAGCACTTCAGAACGGCTCGGGTGACGCAGTTTGCGCAGCGCCTTCGCTTCGATCTGACGGATACGTTCGCGGGTAACGTCGAACTGTTTACCCACTTCTTCCAGCGTGTGGTCGGTGTTCATATCGATACCGAAACGCATACGCAGAACTTTTGCTTCACGC
>NZ_VCQL01000216.1:0-384 GCF_005937175.1 Halomonas sp. ATBC28
AATGGATGATGTGCTGAGTAAGCCGCTTTCTGTTCCGGCGCTAACCGCGATGATCAAGAAATTCTGGGATACCCAGGATGATGAGGAGAGTACGGTGACGACAGAAGAGAACAGTAAATCAGAAGCATTGCTCGATATTCCCATGCTGGAACAGTATCTCGAACTTGTAGGACCGAAGCTGATCACCGACGGGTTAGCGGTGTTTGAGAGAATGATGCCGGGCTATGTCAGCGTGCTGGAGTCGAATCTGACGGCGCAGGATAAAAAAGGCATTGTTGAGGAAGGGCATAAAATTAAAGGTGCGGCGGGGTCAGTGGGGTTACGCCATCTGCAACAGCTGGGTCAGCAAATTCAGTCTCCTGACCTTCCCGCCTGGGAAGATAA
>NZ_VCQL01000021.1:0-81789 GCF_005937175.1 Halomonas sp. ATBC28
TAGTGGGTGAACTTTTTCTGCAAGCCACTTAGACCATGCTGTTCAAAGTGTTTAACCCAACGCCTGACGGTTGTAGGGCCAAGACCGTACTGTCTGGCCAGACTCTTGTAACCCTGCTGTCCTTCTGCGTAGCGTTGCACTACTAGTAACTTGAACGCTTCATTATGTTTCGTCATGAAAAACACCCCAATCGTTGGATGAGCGTCCAACTTTTGGGGTGCAGTTCACATTGGGCGCCGTTTTTATGCTCAGGCTTTTATGTACAGGCGTAACGTATACGCAAAAGACGGTTACCGAGAGGTAGGCCGTGGCACGTCTGAAATTTCCTGTAACTGCGCTTCAATCCACGCCTCGACGTCTGCGAGCACTTCATCGGGCATACGCCCGGCTGTTTCAATCGGCTTACCAATGCGCACACGCAGTACGCCTGGCCGCTTAACCCAGTGGCGGCCTGGCCAGCGTTCACCCGCATTATGAGCCACCGGCAATACCGGCACCCCTGCCCGACACGCCACCACGCTACCACTTTTGTTATAGCGTTTGCGGATGCCTGGATCTACCCGTGTCCCTTCAGGAAAAATCAGTACTGAAAGCCCCGTTCCCAAACGCTCGACGCCTTGAGTAAGCACTTGCTTCATCGCCCGTGCTGGTTTCGAGCGGTCCAGACTAATCGGGCGAAGCAGACGCAACCCCCAGCCAAAGATTGGCAGGCGCAGTAATTCGCGCTTTAACACGGTACATACCGGTGGCTTCATCACCTGTAGAAACACGGTTTCCCACTCACACTGGTGGTTGGCTTGAATCACACACGGGCCACTGGGCAGGTTTTCCCGCCCTTGGATGTCGTAGCGCACCCCGCAGGCAATACGAAACCACACCATCAAAAAGTAGTTATACAAGTTAAGCAATCGGTAGCGGCCAGACAGTGGAAGAAACGGCGCAATGGGCAGAAACAGGATGCCGATCATCAGCATGGCCAAAAAGTAGCCAGCATAAAAGACCAAGCTGCGAACCACATTTATCAAGCCGACGCTCCTGTATTGCTGACACGGTTACTTTCACGGGTTAAACACCACGTATCCAACATACGCCCAGCCTCTAACCGCCACGGTTTTTGATGAACGCCAAACACATCCAGCACACGCCGGCAGTTCAAAACGCGCCGTAGCTTTGCATCATGATGATGTTTAAGCGGCTGAACCTCGCCGAGGGTAATCTGCTCACCGCGCCCCTCAAGGTGCGTTAACAGCTGAGTACGCACCATGGAGGTAAAGGTAAAGGCGCTGACCGGCTCGGTGCCAGCAAGATGGTAAGCCCCCCAAGCCTCAGCACCGCTGACCTGCTGCTGTAGCATGCCAATCAGTGCCATGGCAACGGCATCCGCGGAGGTCGGGCAAAAAATCACATCCTCCGCAGCGCGCACTGCCTTCCCGAGTACCAAATCACCAATGATGTCATTTAGCCACGCATGGCTTCCTTCCAGCGCAAACAGCGGGCCTAAGCGCACAATCAAATGACGCCGAAACTCCGCACGGATGCGATCACCGGTCTGCACCAGACGGCGCAAGCTATCATCCCGTGGCGCGGGCACCACATGCTCATCAATGGGGACATCCAAACCATCTTCATAGAGCTGATCGGAGACACACCATATCAACGCTACGTCTTGCGCCTGGCAGGCATCCAGACAAATATCTACCGCATCGGCATGCGCCGTCACATCCGCTGGCGCCATATTCAGTGGATGGGCCAACGGTGGAATAATCACGGCGTCGGGGGCTATCGCCTCAAGACGAGAGGCGGTAATGATTGTACCCTGTTCAATGACTAACTCCGTATCGGCGCGACGGCTTGCTTCCCGAGCCAGTGCCAAGTTTAAGCAGTGGCCGGCATCCAATATCAAAAGTTTCACAACCATCCTCTGCACAATTTACAAACATTAGTGCCAACCACCCAAGATCTAGGCACTGTCGTACAAGATAAGGCTCATGGCTGCCGCTCGGCGACAGGAGCGGTACACTTTACTGGTTCTCGCCCCCCGTAGGAAGCCTCCTCACCGCCGTGACCGACGAATTTGGCCGCTATTACGGTCAGAATAAACCGCGTGAAAAACCAATCTTAAATAGCTGCATAATGGATATTATCAGAGTAAAGCGCCTTAAACACTGGTGACGAGATGGAATCAACCACAGTCTATTGCTTAAAAAACTAATAACTCTCTAATGACATTATTGACTATATAGGCAGTAAAAAGAGTTCAAATAGTAATCAATCATCAACTCCAAAAAACTAAATCCTCATTATAAGATAATTATTTTTTTAGCCATATTTCTAAACAACTTACCAAACACTCATATTACATGAGCTATAACCCTCTACTTTCTAAAAATAATATTTAATAAACCAACCAAACAACACAACAACATTAGAAATTTAACCCTTGTGAGATATGAGAGGTTAACTAAGGTAGAAAATTGTAACGAGCATGGAGCCGAGGTGGCCACTACACGGCTCATGGGGATCTGATGCTCAGCACCTTCTCAATATCAACAACACTAATATGCCAGGTGTTGCCTGCAATTAGCTAATTACATCACAGGGGTGTCTTATGTTCTCTATTTCTTGGGTCGATGCAGCGAGTGGTGAAGTCCAGCGTGGCTTAAACAGCGCACAGACAGTGGCAGTAGATGAAATAGAAAATAGTGCAATCCGTATCATTCCTATCATTAATACCCCCCTTGATTCGTTATCTCTTACGGAATCAATCGAATTAACCATCATTAATAGCGAGGGTGAGTCACTAACGCTCACGAAAACATCTCCACCTTTTATCTTCGATAACCTCCCTAACCTTACCAATGGTGACGTTCAACTACTGATTAGCGCACTCGACAGTGGAGGCAACTTAATTGAAGCTGGCAGTGAGGCGGTCACCTTTGAAGTCACCGAAAGCCTTCCCGTGCCCCCTGTTTTCATCCCCATCCGTATTCAGGCAGAAGATACCGACAATACAGATGGCGACAGCAACTATGCTGTTATGACAGGCGGCGTGACCACGTCCGCCGTCGGTGAACCCAATGCCGTTAATGCTGATGGCAATGCCTATGCCGATTTTGTCGGCCCGAGTGGTGAAACTCTTACCTTCAATATCGATGTCCCGGAGGCGGGTGAATATGAACTGGCGGTAAGCTACGCCTTGAGTCGAAACAACGATGCTGTCGCCAGCGAACGTAACCGCCCTCTGCGTCTAGAAGTGAATGATCAGTTGGTTGATCGCATGTTTGACCTACGCAGTACCAGCCCCGAAGGCAATAATAATGCAAGTGACTTCACTACCTTCGCTGAACGCACCATTATTGTGCAGCTTCAAGAGGGGCAAAACAGCGTCAGCTTTACGTCCAATGGCCTCAGCGGCCCCAATGTGGATTATCTCGAGATCCGCAAACCCGCGCTAGGCAGTCAGGTGATCCAAGGCGAAGAGCTTTTTTTGTCACCAGAACCCGACCTAACCCCAGATGGCATCGATACCAATCGCCCGGTGACTACCGCCAATATCGTAAGCCTCAACGACACCTTTCGAGTAGGTGCCGAAGAGGCTAGCTACCTGGATTGGGCATTTGGCAATGTAGATGCTTATGGGGAATTTGTTTATCAAGCCCCCGTCGCGGGCACCTATTCCATGACCGTAACCTATGCCAGTTCCAGCGGCAGGCCGCTTGATTTGTCGCTGGTCGAAGGCAGCGGCTTAACGAGTATTGGCACCTTTGCATTTGCAGAAACAACGCCCGCCCTTTATATGCCCGATGATCTCGGTGATCTACCCAGCGGCGTAACTACCAGTACGCCCGCTGCCACGCAATGGGAAGGTTGGACGACAGAAACACTCGAATTCACGCTAGCCGCTGGCGAAAACTTACTGCGGCTGGGCGGCCGCGCCAACGGCCCCAATATCGATAAAATTGAGATGGCGTTGGTGGCGGCAGAGCCTTCCGCACCCACCGCCCTGCTGCTAGATAACAACAGCGTGCTGGAAAACCAGGAAGGCGCCGTTATTGGTCAGCTCATTGTGGAAGACCAGGATGACGACACCCATAGTTTTACTGTCAGCGACGAGCGCTTCGAGGTAGATGTCAGCGGCGTATTGCGCTTGAAAAGCGGCACAAGCCTTGATTTTGAAACGACAACCTCGGTCAGCGTCGAGATAACCGCCACTGACCCGGCGGGTGCGAGTGTTAGCGAAACATTCGTCATTGCCGTTGGTGATGTTGAAGATAGCGTTACACCTCCTCCCGAGCCCGCCGATCCCATCCGTTTACAGGCGGAGGCGTTCGATACTGCCACAATCTTCACCATCGAGAACATCGCCGCCGCCGATGGCGGCCAAGCTATTCGCTTACCCGGCAGCAACGAAGGCACGGCCAGCTATGCACTTGATGGCAAGGTGGCTGCCGGTACCTATACCATCATCGTCGGCTATATCGACGAGAGCGATGGCGAAAGCACTGCTCAACTGAGCATCAGCAACGCCGAAGGCGAAAGCTTCAGCGGCGATTGGACGTTTGACGACGATGCCAACAGCGGCAACGGTGTTCAGCCGCAAAACTTTCGCACTGCCACCTTTACCGACGTGACCGTAGGTGATGACGCTACCCTGTCACTCAGCGCCAGCTCGACGGCGCTGGAGTACGCACGCATCGACTATATCGAGTTTGTGCCCACCGGCAGCGTGGAGCCGGAGCCCACTATCCTGCTGGGCATTGCCGATGCCGACCCGGTGGTAGAGAGTAGCGATGAGGGCGTCACCACGCTGAGCTTTGCGTTGAGCGCCTCAAACGCTTTTAGCGGTGACGTGGAGCTTACCCTGGAAATTAATGGCGTTGCCGACACCCGCACGGTCACCTTCACTGACGGAGTCGCCACCCTAGCGGTTGATGTCGCCAACGACGACGAAGATAACGGTAGCGAAACCGTCACGGTCGCCCTTATCGGCGCCACCGATGACAGCTTCGCCATCGACAGTACCGCCGCGACGGCCAGCGGTAGCGTCAGTGAAGATGACGAAGCGGTAGTGCCTGCCGATCCCATCCGCCTCCAGGCGGAAGCGTTCGACACTGCCACGACCTTTACCATCGAGAACATCGCCGCCGCCGATGGCGGCCAGGCCATTCGCCTGCCCGGAAACAGCGAAGGCACCGCCAGCTACGCCCTGGAGGGCAAGGTGGCCGCCGGTACCTATACCGTCATCGTCGGCTATGTCGACGAGAGCGACGGTGAAAGTAGTGCCCAGCTGAGTATCGGTAACGCCACCGGCGAGAGCTTCAGCGGCAATTGGATCTTCGATGACGACGCTGACAGCGGCAACGGTGTTCAGCCGCAAAACTTTCGCACTACCACCTTTGCCGACGTGACCGTGGGCGATGACGCTACCCTATCGCTCAGCGCCAGCTCGACGGCGTTGGAGTACGCGCGCATCGACTATATCGAGTTTGTGCCCACGGGCAGTGTAGACCCGGAGCCGACTATCCTGCTGGGCATCGCCGATGCCGACCCGGTGGTGGAGAGTGGCGATGAAGGCGTCACCACGCTGAGCTTTGCGTTGAGCGCCTCAAACGCTTTTAGCGGCGACGTGGAGCTAGCCCTGGAAATTGATGGTATTGCCGACACCCGCACGGTCAGCTTTATCGACGGTGCCGCCACCCTAGCCGTTGATGTCGCCAACGACGACGAAGATAACGGTAGCGAAACCGTCACGGTTGCCCTTATCGGCGCCACCGGTGACACCTTCGCCATCGACAGCGCCGCCGCGACGGCCAGCGGTAGCGTAAGCGAAGATGACGAAGTAGAGCCCCCCGTAGAATCAATTCGCCTACAGGCGGAAGCGTTCGACACTGCCACGACCTTCACCATCGAGAACATCGTCGCCGCCGATGGCGGTCAGGCTATCCGCCTGCCCGGCAACAGCGAAGGTACCGCCAATTACGCCCTTGATGGCAAGGTGGCTGCCGGTACCTATACCGTCATCGTCGGTTACGTCGACGAGAGCGACGGTGAAAGCACTGCCCAACTAAGTATCGGTAACGCCGACGGCGAGAGCTTCAGCGGCAGCTGGACATTCGATGACGACGCTGACAGCGGCAACGGTGTTCAGCCACAAAACTTTCGCACTGCCACCTTTGCCGACGTGACCGTGGGCGATGACGCTACCCTATCGCTCAGCGCCAGCTCGACGGCGCTGGAGTACGCACGCATCGACTATATCGAGTTTGTGCCCACGGACAGCGGCGAGCCGGAGCCGACTATCCTGCTGGGCATCGCCGATGCCGACCAGGTGGTAGAGAGTGGCGATGAGGGCGTCACTACGCTGAGCTTTGCATTGAGCGCCTCAAACGCTTTTAGCGGTGACGTGGAGCTTGCCCTGGAAATTGATGGCGTTGCCGATACCCGCACGGTCACCTTTATCGACGGTGCCGCCACCCTAGCGGTTGATGTCGCCAACGACGACGAAGATAACGGTAGCGAAACCGTCACGGTCGCGCTTATCGGCGCCACCGGTGACAGCTTCGCCATCGACAGCGCCGCCGCGACGGCCAGCGGTAGCGTAAGCGAGGATGATGCCGTTCCAGACACTGTCGCGCCCATCGTTATCCAGGCAGAGGATGCTGCTCTGGTCACCGTCAATGATAGTGGCCTACCCTCCAATGCCGATTTCACGCGGGTGGTAGATCCTAATAATCCCGATGCCTTCACTAATTACCGCGAAGGAGCCGTCGGTGGTGCCTATATGGACTTTGGCACAAACCCCGGCGACGAAGTTATCTTCAACGTTGAAACCGAGGTAGCTGGCACCTACACCGCGGTAATTCGTTACGCCAACGGTAGCGCAGGGCCCCGCCCCCTTGACCTAATGATCAATGGAACGCCTGTTCCCCAAGCGGCTTTTCCGCCGGCAGTCAATGATGGCGTCAACGACCCATGGGATAGCTGGCTAGAGCTTGAAGTGGAGATGGAGCTTCAAGCTGGCCCCAACAGCGTCTCATTTGCCATACCGGCAGTGGCCGATGGCGGTGTCAATAACGGCCCCAATATCGATCAGATTATCTTCAACTACCAGCAGGACGACGGCGGTGAAACACCCACCGAGCCCTTCCTGTTTGAGATTCAGGGTGAAGCGCTCACCATCGACGATGATGAGCCTACCCCTGATACAGTGGTTCGCGACGCTAGCAATCCCGAAACCAATGCAGCCGCTGGCCCGGACGGCCTATGGGATGGTTTTACCGGCAGCGGCTACCTCGATATGGGCAACGAAGCCGGTGATGCGGCCTTCTTTGAGGTAGCCGTCGAAGAAGCGGGCACTTATACCCTGAATGTGCGCTATGCCAACGGTGATGGCGCCGGGGCTAGCCGACCGATGACTCTCCTGGTAGGTGGCGCCCCCCAGGGCCAACTGGCCTTCCCCACCACTGGCGCAGGCAACGACGGCTGGGTGAATTGGCAAGACGCCACCATTGAGCTGGAACTGATGGCGGGCAACAACACCATCCGGCTGGAGAACGTCGGTAATGCCGGCCCCAATATTGATAGCCTGAGCGTCAGCCGAGAGGGTACTCAAGAGCCACCGGTTGTCGAGCCAGGTGAGCGCTTTGCCGTCAAGATTAATTTCGAGCCCGATGGCTTTGCCACTCCGGAAGGCTATATCGCCGATACCGGCTTAGCGTTTGGCGATCAATCCGTCGAGATCGATGGCCAAGTTTACCAGTACGGCTGGGTTACCGAGGCCTCCATCGCCGATGGCACCGAAAATGGCACTATACCGATGGCGATCAATACCCTCTCCAGTGTCGCCGTCAACGACCGTACCGATGAGATTGCCGGGCTTGATCCTCGCCAGGGCACCTACGCTCACTTCGACCAGCCTGCGGAAGGCTATGTACGCGCCGGATGGGAAATGGAACTGGACGACGGCTATTATGAGGTCACGATTTCTATCGGCGATACCTCAGGGCCTTACGACAGCGTCAATCTGATCAACGCCGAAGGTGAGCAATTCAGCACCCCCTTTACGCCGTTCCGGCCCGATGATTTTCCAGCCGACAATAGCCCCAGCAACGACACCGAAGGCTTCCGCTCCGAGTTGGTCACCCGCGTGGTACAGGTTACCGATGGCCGCTTGACCCTGGATTCGATTGGCCTTGGTGATAATACCGAGGTCCAGTATATCGAGATCCAGTCGATTCCCGACCTGACACCGGAGGATGACCGTGAGGCACCGGAAGATTACGCCTTCTTCACCGACCCGCGTGCTATCGCCGGAGTGGGCGAGAACGAGATTCGGGTCGAGTTAGACGCCGAAGACGGCACGCCCCCCACCGGCGTCGATCCCGATTCGGATATTTTCGTGGGCATCTCGGTCGTCGATGGCCGTGGCGGTGCTCTGCTGGAAAGCTTAGGTGACGGCTCCGTACGGCTCTTCGAAACTGTCAGCGGCGAAGAGGTAGCTCTCAACGTCAACACTACCGGCGGCTTCGATTCGTTGACGATTTCTCCCAACAGCATGCTCAAAGAGTTCACCAGCTACACCCTGGTCATCGAAGGCTTTCAGGATCGTGGCGCCAATGACGACCCAGACGCACCGACCCGGGAATTTCAGAAATTCACCAACACTTTTGTCACCGGTGAAGCCTCTGAAATTGTGCCAAGAGAAGTAGCGTTCAACGATGTCATTGAGCTCAACGGCGCTGCTGACAACGCTTACCAATTCACCTCGCTGGAGCTATCACCTGATGGTAGCAAGATGTACATCTCGAATATGCTGGGCGAGATCAAGCGTTACGACGTTAACCCGCAAACCGGCGCTCTCTCCAATGAGCAAGTGTTGGCACTCGACTATTTTGCAGGGGATTCGGCAGGATCGCGGGGCATTATCGGCCTAACCTTCGACCCTACCGATCCCAATGTCCTGTGGGTAAGCGATAACTATCCGATTCCACTTGAAGGGCGTGATAATGGCGTCCCCGATTTCAGTGGACGCATTTCCAAGATTACCCTGGAAGAAGGTGACGCTTTCAACGCCACTGCTGAAGCCTATATCACCGGACTGCCGCGCTCCAACGGCGACCACGTTACCAATAGCCTCGAATTCCGCGCCAACCCCGAATTCGACGCCAACACCAACCCAGACGTACCGAGCCACTTGCTGTATCTACTTCAGGGATCGAACTCGGCGATGGGGGCACCCGATAGTGCTTGGGGTAACCGTCCGGAGCGCCTGCTCAGTGCCGCTGTCATGGAAATAGATCCGACCCGTGAAGCGCCAGCAGGTGGCTTTGATGTAACCACCGAGCCCTTGCCTGAGGATGGCTTCAACCGCCGTTTCACCGACGATGACGGCGTTGATTTCAAGGCAGACCCGATTGCCATGGGTGATGACCGTTTTCTGGTCTTCGCGGCCAACGGTACCGCAACAGTAGAGGATTCCGATGGTAACTTGATCGAGAGTTATTATGATCCTTTCGCCGATGACGCTGTGGTCAAGATTTTTGCCACCGGCGTACGCAATGCCTATGACCTGGTGTGGCACTCCAATGGCAACCTCTACGTCCCGACCAACGGCTCGGCGGCCGGCGGCAACGTACCGGATGACCCCTCGACGCCGCAAAATGAGTACGTAAGTAACGTCGAAAAACAGGACGACTACCTGTTTACGGTTAAGGAAGGAAGCTATTACGGACATCCCAACCCCCTGCGCGATGAGTTTATCCTCAATGGCGGTAACCCAACCGCAGGCAACGATGCCAACCAGGTAGGTAACTACCCTGCCGGCCAAGACCCTGACCCCAACTACGACATCGAGGGAATCTATTCGTTAGGCGAGAACCGTTCTCCCAACGGCGTCACCGAGTACACCAGCGGCGTGTTTGGCGGCAACCTGCAAGGCAGCGTGCTGTTCACCGAATATTCTGGTGGTGACGATATACGCTCCATTACTTTCGACGCCGCAGGCAACATCACTGGGGACGAAGTGCTCCGCGATGTGAATGGTAACGTTATCACCTACATAGACCCGCTGGATATTATCGAAAACCCGGCCACCGGCCAGCTCTACCTGCTGACGCTGAACCGCAACAACGGTCAGAGCCAGATCATTCGCCTCGACCCAGCGCCAGGTGGCGTCATTGTCGATCCTGAAGAGCCTGATGATGAGCTGGTGTCGCTACTCACTATTCAGGCAGAAGACAATACGCCCAACGATGGTACCAGCGTATCAATTGCTCAAGGTGGTGGTGCTGAGATTCAGATCCGCACGGTGAATAACCCCGAAGCCAACCAGCCAACCGGTGTGCGCCCTGGCGCCTTCGGTTTGGACGGTAACAATGATGATACCGATGGCGTATTAGGCGGCTATGCCGATTTTGGCAGTACGAATAGCGACTTTATCACCTTCAGTTTCGAGCTATCAGGGGCCGATGCGGGTGATTCAGTGCTGCGAGTTCGCTACGGTAACGGCGACACCGTAAACCGCCCGCTGGAAGTGTTCGTCAATAATGTCAGCGTGGGCACCTTCAACTTCAGCCCGCCAACGGGTGTGACCGGCGACGACGCCTGGAACGAGTGGCTAACGCTGGATATCCCAGCGTCGCTGGTATCAGGGCTTAATACGGTACGCTTCCAGGCCGTCAATAATACGGGCCCCAATATCGACCAGTTGGAGATCCTACAGGCCCCCGAAGACACATCGCCCGGCTACACCGACTACGAAGCTGAAAACGCTCAGCTCGATGGGCCGGTGATTATCACCAACAGTGAGGATGACCGCAACGCCTCGGGTGAAGGGTTCGTCGATTTCAATGGCACCAGCGACCAGAGTATTACCTGGACAGTAGAGGTCGATGAGGCTGGCACCTACGACGTTGGCTTCCGCTATGCCCTGGCAGCCTCCAAGGCTGACCGTCCAATGGTAGTCACCGTCAACGGTATCGATATTGGCACGCTCAATTTCCCAGGTCAGAGTAACGAAGCTGAGGATAACTGGTTCTTCCAGTCAACCGAGTTAACCCTGGGCACAGGCAGCAATACTATTACCGTCACAGCCCCGGGGGCCAATGGCCCCAATGTCGACCTGCTGCGCATCGCGGATACCCCATTGGATACCTTCGAGCCCGTTTACGCAGACATTGATGGCAGTGGCCGTATCGAGCTTGAAAGCGGCGATAGTGCCCGGGCTGTCAATGACCGTACCGCCGACTTCTACTTCACGGTGAATGAGGACGGCGCCTACAAACTTGACCTGGCCGCCAATGCGGGCGCACCGGATGGTGGTGCGTTGACGCTGCTGCTCAACGGGCAGCCGGTGGATGAGATGAGTTTCCCAGGCGTTGGCGAGGCCGGCGAGCAGTCCGCCTATATCGAGCTTCAGGCGGGACTCACCTACAACCTGCGGGTTGTTTCCACGGCGGATGGCGTCGATGAAATCGACTACCTCGATATCTCGCCCGCCCCCGGCAACCCCGATGCGGATATCGGTATCCAGAGCAACGATGCGGCCTACTACTCCGACCGCTTGCACTTCAGCTACCTGGAGAACGACAGCGCCTCCAACCCTAACCGTGACTATAAAGAGGATGCCACGGTCACCATCAGCAATACCGGCACCAATGAGCTGGTCTTTATTGACACCGATCTTGATGGCCCCTTCACTCTCGTCGATCCCGATATCTTCGCTGGCCTGACACTGGCTGCAGGAGAATCGATTGACGTGCAAGTGCTGTTTGACCGCGCGGCCTATACGCCACCCACTAACGATGCCGGCGACGGCGTCTTCGAGGGAACGCTGCGCCTGGTCACCAACGATGCGGACACCCCCGTCGCCGAAGTGCACCTGGCAGGCTTCTGGCAGGCGCGTGACGAAGGCGGCTGGGAGCCCAACGTCAACGAGGTCTGGGAAGTGTTCGGTTTTGGCAACGTCATCCAGGGGCTAACCACCGTAGGTGGTGGCGAGAACTCGGTTCTCAACGACTTCGACCTTTACCGGCCGGTCAATGATGACGAGGTGATGTCACGTTACTGGAAGATAGCCGATGGCTTCGAGTCGGCCACGATTACCCAGTTGGCGGCCTACCACGGCAACGGTGGAGCAACACTGGGGATTCATAATCCCGGCAATAAAAACCAGGATATTATCCTTTCCGATCATGCAGGCGACAATAACCAGTCGCTACTGCCTATCAAGGCCAATGGACAATTCGCGACGGCAACGTTCACTCGCGACCAAATCCCCGACGGCTGGATCGGTAACGATATCTTTGGTATCGAGGTTGCCAATCTCTCAACCGACCCGTCGCTCAATCCCACTGGAGGCGGCACGGTACCGCCAGGGGCGGAAGACATCGAACGTGGCTATACCGTGCGGGTATTCCAGGCACTGGATGCCAATGGCAACGTAATCCCTAACACCTACCTGGGCGTGATGGATTACACCGGCATCAACTATGACTACAACGACAATATGTTTGTCATTGAAGGGATCTCACCGGTTTCCGGCGGCGAGATCTCCATCACCAACCTGGATGGGGTACCCTCGGATGATCGCCTGGTGATGAGCCGAATAGAAAACCCGGCCAACGCCAGCCAGGTGTTCCACGACGAATCGACCTTTACCATCACCAACGATGGCTTCGCCGACCTGGAGATCAGCAGCCTGGCAATTTCCGATCCGAGCCTATTTGAGATCGTGGGAGCCACCGAAAACCTGATCATTCCCGCCGGCGGCACACTGGATGTCACCGTTCGCTTTATCGCCGAGGATTTCGATGACGGTACGCTGTATGAGTCCACGCTGACCATTAACTCAAACGACGGTGATGAGGGAACCAAAACGATCCAGCTGGCGGGGATTGCCCAGGGCCAGTCGGAGAATGGCCAGGAGCCGCTGGTACAGGAGATCATCGACGCCTTCGGCTTCTCGACCAATGTAGCCGAGGGGCAGATGAATCAGGGCGGGCTGGTGGAAGCGAACGGGGATGAGATTCTCTCGCCCTACTTCCAGCGTGCCGACGGTCAATCGCCGATCAAGATCACCCAGTTGGCGGCATATCATACCCAAGGCGATGTGGCTCGACTGTTTATCCACGATGTGGATAGCCGGGGTCGTGACGAGATACTGGCCCACGACGAGCAGGATGGGCAAACGCTGCTGCCGCGGGCACTCAATAGTGGCGACTTGCTGACCACCACCACTCTGGATCGGGACGCGCCCTTTGGCTTCTTTGCGGACATTACCGGTCGCCAAGGCTACATCTCCTGGTCTGACCCCGATGCCAACCTCTACGAAGACACCATCGATGCTATCGGCAGCCCCGGCACCAACCTGAACTGGGACGAAAACGACGGCCACCTGATTCGCGTCTACGTAGCGAAAGACGCAGCAGGCAACGTCATTCCCAATACCTATATCGTGATTCAGGACTATGCGGGGGTGAACTACGACTACAACGACAATATCTTCCTGGTCGAGAATGTTCAGACCTATGACCCCACCGGGGTGGAGGATGCCGATGGCAACGGCCGCATCGATCTCTATGACGACAGTGACGGCGATGGCATTCCGAACTTCCTGGATGACCAGGCACCTGTAGAGCAAACTGCTTACAATACAGGCGAAACGCCGTGGACACTCGGGGCGGATGGATTGACGCTGGAAGCCAAGCTGTTCGATAACGGTGGCCAGGGCGTGGCCTACAACGACACCACCACCGCCCATCAGGGTGCAGCGTTCCGCTCCGACGAAGCGGTGGATATCTCCAACGGCACCGAAGCCTTGGGTTATATCGCCGATGGCGAGTGGGTCGAGTACACGCTCAATGTTGAAACGGCAGGCACCTATGCACTGAGCTTCCTCACCTCGGCAACATCAAATGGAAAATCCATCACCGCCGCTTTTGAGCAGGATGGCAACTTCCAGAGCAGTGCCTCGATCAACCTGCCCAATACCGGCAGCTTCACCAGCTTCCAGACGGTTGGCCCACTGGAGTTCGATCTTGATGCTGGCGAGCAAGTGTTGCGACTGACGTTCAACGGCGGCCAGCTTGACCTGCAGTCGTTCAGCTTCGAGGCGATCGACCTGGGAGAGGAGGAGCAACAGCCCTTCAACACTAACCAAACGCCATGGCTGGTAGAGGATGAAGGCCTCGTGCTGGATGCCGTCAACTACGATAGCGGCGGCCAGAATGTTGCCTACAACGACAGCAGCGAGAATCAGGAAGGTAGCAACTTCCGGGGCGATGGCGTGGACATCGTCGGTGACGGTTCGGCCATCGGCTGGATCGAAAACAATGAGTGGGTCGAGTACACGCTCAATGTGGCTCAGGCAGGCACTTACGAGCTCTCCTTCCTCTCGGCGCTGGGGTCGACCGGTGGTGCCGCACGCTCCATTACTGCGTCCTTCGCCCAAGGAGATAGCCCTTACACCACCGCCTCGCCGGTCAGCGTGAACTACAGCGGCAGTTGGACGACCTTTGTCCCCACCGACAGCGTACAGGTAGAACTGGAAGCCGGTGAACAGGTGCTGCGCTTAACCTTTAACGGCGGCTCCCAAGACCTGGCCTCGTTCTCACTCGCCCCGATCACTACTACCGGCAGCCAAATACCCTTCAATGACAGTGGAACCCCCTGGGAGGTGGGCGACAGCTTCACGCTGGATGCCGCACTATTTGATGTCGGCGGTGAAGGCATCTCTTACAGCGATAGCGATCCTCAGCAAGAAGGTAGCAATTTCCGTGAAGGCGGCGTTGATATCGTCGGTAATGGCACAGCGATCGGCTGGGTTGATGTTGGAGAATGGGTTGAGTACACCATCGACGTGGCCCAATCCGGCACTTACAGCCTATCGTTCCTCGCTTCGACTCCCTCAAGCGATGTCACCATCACTGCCGCCATCGAAAAAAATGGGGCGTTCTATCTGGAAGCCAGCTCACCGCCGCTGCCCAACACTGGCTCCTGGAGCAACCCTGTTGCCAGTGACGGTATGTTGCTCGATTTACAGGCCGGGGAGCAGACCCTGCGGTTAACCTTCAACGGGTCAGCGGGCAGCGACTTGATGGACTTCCAATCATTCACCCTTGAACGTGAGAACGTACAGCAAGCCTTTAACGAGGAGGGCACCCCCTGGTTGATTGACGACGACGGCCTGTTTCTCGACGCTATCAACTACGACCAGGGTGGCGCGGGCATAGCCTACAACGATAGCAGCGAAACCCAACTGGGTAACGCCAGCATTCGCGGCGAAGGTGTGGATATTGTTGGCGACGGTGAGGCCATAGGTTGGATCGCCAATAATGAATGGGTAGAGTACACCGTCGATGTCGTTGAAGCTGGCGAACACACCTTCTCATTTATTACCGCGACACCTTGGTCTGGCCGCAGCATAACGGTCGCCGCTGAGAAAGATGGCGTGTTCTACGCACAAGCCTCCCCGCTTAGCGTTCCCAATAGCGGCGACTGGGGAAACTATGTCCAAGGGCCGGAGGTGACGCTCAACTTGCAGGAGGGGGAACAAGTAGTACGGTTAACCTTCAATGGTGGCTCAATGGATCTTCAATCACTCATCATTGAGCAAAGCGAGAACCAGCCCTCAGCACTAAGCCTTAATAGCGGTGAAGATGCCCTGGGGGTGACGGGAGTTCAAGAGCCATCAACGAGTGAGCTGTTGTTCTAACCGCGGTTACCAAGCCTGGTACGCAATATAGCCCGCTTTTTAGCGGGCTATATTGTGATCTCGTTAATCGTTTTAGGCGTTTTACGTCTTTAGAACGGGATCTCATCGTCGAAGTCGTCGAAGTTACCCGGATCCGGAGCGCCGTAGCTGCTGTTCTGCTGGTTGGGCGGTGGAGCTTGGTTGCCCTGGTGCGGTGCTGGCTGAGCGGGCCGTGGTGGCTGTTGTGGGTTCTGCCCGCCAGGGTAGTTATTTCCGCCTTGAGGCGCACCACCCTGAGGGGGATAGCCGCCTTGGTGATTAGCAGCAGGATTATTTTGAGCCGGCGCATTCTGGGGGGCGTTCTGAGGAGCGTTCTGGGAATAGTTATTTTGCGGAGCGCCACCGCCCTGGTAATCACCGCTACGGCCATCAAGCATCTGCATATCGTTGGCAACGATTTCCGTCGAGTAGCGATCTTGCCCATTCTGATCCTGCCACTTACGGGTTTGCAGGCGCCCTTCAATATAGACTTTGGAGCCTTTTTTCAGGTACTGCTGGGCGATCTCAGCGGTTTTATTGAACATCACCACGCGGTGCCATTCGGTGCGCTCTTGGCGTTGACCGCTTTGGCGATCCATCCAGGTATCAGTGGTGGCCAAGTTTAGGTTGGCCACAGCGGTGCCGCTGGGAGTGAAACGCACCTCTGGATCCTGCCCGAGGTTGCCAATCAGAATGACTTTGTTAATGCCGCGAGCCATAAGGCGCTCCTTTAATAGCTGTCATGTAGAGTTTATTGCCAACCGCCGCCACACTTCATCGGCACGGCTGGATTAAGATTTGGGGGGTGCCATGAGCTTGTTCAACGCCGCCTGATCGAGCTGCTGGCGGTTCACCTTTAAATAGACCAAACGCTCTTCTGGCACCACCATTACGTCTTCGACGCCGACCACATCGGCTAAGTGTTCCATCAACAGGTCGAGCGCATCTGCCTGGGTCTCGTGTAGCGCCACCACTTCGCTGGAGAGCGGGGGCGGTGCGGGCATCCGCCACATGGCGATCCACCAGCATAGCGCAAGCCCAGCACAGCCAATAAAAACCGCGTTGAGGCCACCGTAATGCGCCAGTAAACCGCCTAGCGTACCGCCTAAAAAAGCGCCTAAAAATTGGCTGGTGGAGTAGACCCCCATCGCGGTACCTTTGGCGCCCGCCGGGGCCAACTTACTGAGCATGGAAGGTAGCGTCGCTTCCAGCAAGTTAAAGCCAGTGAAGAACACAAACAGCCATACAAACAACCAGTAGCTTGGCGAGAGTGGCAACCCCAGCCCGGCCAAACTAATCACAATAGCGCCGATCGCAACCAAGCACATCAAACGCATGCGCTGCTGCTTCTCGGCCACAATTATCAGCGGCACCATGGCCACAAACGATAGCGCCATAATGCCAAGATATGCCAGCCCGTGATACTCAATCGCTACACCGGCGTCTAGCAGGCGAAAAGGTACCGCGACAAATATCGCCATCAGCACTAAATGCAGGGCAAAAATCGACATATCCAGCCGCCATAAATCGGGGCGGGTGATGACACTTTTAAACTGCTGGCGATCCATGCCCACATCGCGGTGACGTCGCCGCCGCGGCGCGGCAGGCACCCAGCGCCATAGCACCAGCAGCCCCACCAGCGTTAGTAGCGAGGTAAACCAGAAGACCCCAGCCAGCCCAGCCCAGGCGGCAAGCCATGGCCCCAGCACCATCGCAATCGCAAACGAAACGCCAATAGAAAGCCCAATGGTGGCCATAGCAGCGGTGCGCACTTCTTCACGGGTTTGATCCGCCAGCAGCGCCATAATCGCCGCGGCAACGGCACCGCCACCCTGCAGCGCTCGCCCGGCAATCACACCAATAATGGTATCGGATAGAGCGGCGACCACGCTTCCGAGTGCAAATATCAATAGCCCCATGGCAATCACCCGCTTACGACCAATGCGGTCAGAGAGTAAGCCAAACGGGATTTGCAGCGTTGCCTGGGTTAAACCATAAATCCCCAGCGCCACGCCCACGAGTAGCGGGGTCGAACCCTCAAGGGTGTCGGCATACAGCGCCAACACCGGCAGCACCATAAACAGACCCAGCATGCGCGATGCATAAAGCCCGGCCAAACCACTGATCGCACGTCGTTCAGAGGCCAGCAATAGTGCGGAAACCTTGCGCATAATGCCCTTTTATATGGTGGTTAAGCATGTGGTGAGTCAGTGTGGATTGTGACAATCCTCTATTCTAGCGGTTTGGGCTGGCGCTGGAAACGTCGCGAGTTGCCGCAGATTATCTTGGGTTATGAAAGCGGTTTTGCCGGGAGGGTGCCGACAAACGTATAATCACGCTTTTGCCGCGCGATTCGAGGTGTTGATGGACAGCATTCTGGTCAGGGGTGCCCGCACCCACAACCTCAAGCAGATCGATGTGGAGCTGCCCCGTAACAAGCTGATTGTGATTACCGGCCTCTCCGGCTCGGGTAAATCGTCGTTAGCATTCGACACCCTTTACGCCGAGGGGCAGCGCCGCTACGTGGAATCGCTCTCCACTTATGCGCGCCAGTTCCTGTCGATGATGGAAAAGCCCGATGTGGATCACATCGAAGGGCTGTCACCTGCGATCTCCATTGAGCAGAAGTCCACTTCCCACAACCCGCGCTCGACCGTGGGCACCATCACCGAAATTTACGACTACCTGCGTCTGCTGTTTGCCCGTGCCGGGACGCCCCGCTGCCCAGAACATGGCGAAGACTTGGAAGCCCAGACCATCTCGCAAATGGTCGACCAAGTCATGAACCTCGCCGAAGGCACCAAGCTGATGCTGCTGGCGCCGGTAGTCAAAGGCCGCAAAGGCGAACATTTACAGTTATTAGCCGAGCTGCGCGCCCAGGGCTTCGTACGCGCCCTGGTCGATGGCCAAGTGCTGGAACTGGACGACATCGCACCACTGGATAAGCGCAAAAAACACGATATCAGCGTCGTCGTTGACCGCTTCAAAGTGCGCGACGACCTTGCCCAACGTTTGGCGGAGTCCTTTGAAACCGCGCTGAACCTCGCCGACGGCACCGCCATGATTCACTTTATGGACGGTGAACGCGACGATATTGCCTTTTCATCGCGCTTTGCCTGCCCGGTGTGCGGCTACTCGCTGGCGGAACTTGAGCCACGCATGTTCTCGTTCAACAATCCTGCGGGCGCCTGCCCTACCTGCGACGGGCTAGGCGTACAGCAGTACTTCGACCCGGACAAGCTCATCAGCCACCCGGAGCTATCGCTTGCCGAAGGCGTGATCAAAGGCTGGGATCGGCGCAATATTTACTACTTCACCCAGCTCCAGGCACTGGCCAAGCACTACGGCTTTGAGCTGGAAACGCCCTGGCAAGAGCTCGCCCGCCACGAGCGGGAGGTTATCTTAAACGGCAGCGGCGACGAACAGATACTGTTTGTGTACGTGGGTGATCGCGGCCGTAAAGTGACCCGCGAACACGCTTTCGAAGGCGTACTGCCCAATATGCAGCGCCGCTATCGGGAAACCGAATCCAATATGGTGCGCGATGACCTGGTCAAATACATCGCCGTACAGCCCTGCGCCACCTGTAATGGCTCGCGCCTGCGTAAAGAGTCACGCCATGTTTACGTGGATGATCACAATATCGCCGAGATTGTGCGCTTTCCGATTGGTGAGGCGTGGCGCTACTTTGCCGACCTAAGCCTGCCAGGACGCAAAGGTGAGATCGCCGATAAAATCGTCCATGAGATTCACGCCCGGCTAGAGTTTCTGGTCAACGTGGGGCTGGACTATCTCAACCTGGAGCGCAGTGCCGATACCCTTTCCGGCGGTGAAGCCCAGCGTATCCGTTTAGCCAGCCAAATCGGCGCAGGCCTGGTCGGGGTCATGTATATTCTCGATGAGCCGTCGATTGGCTTGCATCAGCGCGACAACGACCGACTGCTGAAAACCCTTGAGCGACTGCGTGACTTAGGCAATACCGTGATTGTGGTAGAGCACGATGAAGACGCTATTCGCGCCGCCGACCACGTGCTGGATATCGGCCCAGGTGCGGGTGTGCACGGCGGTGAAATCGTTGCCCAGGGCACCCCGCAAGACGTGATGGACAACCCCAACTCGCTGACCGGCCAATACTTATCTGGCTCCCGGGAAATTGCCGTGCCGCCCTACCGCATACCCGGCAATCCAGAAAAGCAGCTGATTGTGCGCGGCGCTACCGGCAATAACCTGCAGAACGTCACCCTTAGCCTGCCGCTGGGGCTGTTTATCGCCATCACCGGCGTTTCTGGCTCAGGTAAATCGACGTTGATCAACGGCACCTTGATGCCGATTGCGGCGCGCGAATTAAATCGTGCGACAACATTGACCGCCGCGCCCTATGAGAAGATCGAGGGGCTCGACCAGCTTGATAAAGTCATCGATATCGACCAGAGCCCGATTGGTCGCACGCCACGCTCCAACCCGGCCACCTATACGGGTATTTTTACGCCGATTCGCGAGCTGTTTGCGGGCACCCAAGAAGCGCGTTCCCGGGGCTATAAGCCCGGTCGTTTTAGTTTTAACGTCAAGGGTGGGCGCTGCGAGGCGTGCCAGGGCGAAGGCATGATCAAGGTAGAGATGCACTTTCTGCCGGATATCTACGTGCCCTGCGATGTCTGTAAGGGCAAACGCTACAACCGCGAAACCCTGGACATTCATTACAAGGGTAAAACCATCCACGAAGTACTGGCCATGACGGTGGAAGACGCCCTGGAGTTCTTTAGCCCAGTGCCCGCCATTGCACGTCGCCTGCAAACCTTGCTAGATGTAGGCCTTTCCTACATTCGCTTAGGGCAGAGCGCCACCACCCTTTCCGGTGGCGAAGCGCAGCGGGTTAAACTCGCCCGTGAATTGGCCAAGCGTGATACCGGCAAAACGCTGTATATCTTGGATGAGCCCACCACCGGCCTGCACTTTGAGGATATTCGCCAACTGCTGACGGTACTTCACCGTCTGCGCGATCACGGCAATACCATCGTGGTGATTGAGCACAACCTGGATGTGATCAAAACCGCCGACTGGATTGTCGATCTTGGCCCCGAAGGGGGTTCAGGTGGCGGACAGATCATCGCCGAGGGCACGCCGGAACAGCTCGCCAAACAGGACGTTTCGCATACCGGCCGCTTCTTAGCGCCGCTGCTCGCGCGAGGCAAGCGTGCAACGAAGCGTTGACGCTGGTTTTCGAGGGGTGAGCGCTGCTCACCCCAGGCTAAATAGGTACGCTAGTTAGCCTATTTGGGCGACGCAGTAGATGGCCACATCGTTTATAGTGGCGGGCAGATAATCGTTAGCAGTATTATCCAATCCTGTGCTGGAGGGATACGTCGTGGGTCAGGAAAACAGCTGTATTATTAAGCACTTCAATCACTACTGCTCATTAAGCGATGATGAGAAGGGATTGCTCATGGCGCTAGAGGAGAGCCCAACCAATATTAAGTCGGGCACGCTACTCTGGGAGATGGGCGATGCGGCCAATGAGTTTTGCACGCTAAAAAGTGGTTGGGCCTACTCCTACCGTCACTTAGAGAATGGTGACCGACAGATTCTCGAAGTGTTTTTGCCGGGCGATATCATCGGGTTGCGCGAGTTTGCCTTCTCGCAGCGGCTTGAAAATGTGCGCATGATTGATGATGGCGTGATTTGCCATTTCCCGCATAAACGTATGCTGGAAATATTTCGCCAGTCGCTGCCTCTCACCTCGGTGATGTTTGCCATTGGCAGCCGTCAGCAGGCGCTGCTCACTGAGCGCCTCGTCACTCTGGCCAGACGCAGTGCACGTAAGAAAATGGCGCATTTTCTGTATGAAATGTATTTAAGGCTGCGCCAAACCAACCCGGATATTAGCAACCAGTTCCGCCTGCCGCTCTCACAGGAGCAGTTAGCCGATGTGCTCGGGCTAAGCCCGGTACACGTTAGCCGCACCTTTACGGCGCTTAGTGAAGACGGCCTAGTATTTCGCGACCGCCACCATGTCACCATTCCAGACTTATCCGCGCTATGCACCGAAGGTGAATTTGACGATTGCTACCTCACCGACAATGTCCGGCCACTGTTAGGCGATTCCGCCTGAGAAAACTAACCACACTTTGACCAGCCGCAGCCAGCATAGCAGGTCGGGCAGCCATCCATCATGATCAGCTCACCGCGGCACTCGGGGCAGTTACCCACTATGGCTGGGCCACTGCCTTCAGGCTTTTTTCCCTTCGTTGCCTTATCACCGCCAATCGACTCCACCGCGCCTGTTTCAATGGGTGCATCATTAGCTTCGTCTTCAGCACCGGGCTGCCAAGCGTGGCCGTGAGCCATACGATGAGCATAACGCTCTACCAGCTTTTCAACCGGCACCTGGTTGCCATCCCGATCTAGAAAACCGCGGCGATAAAGAATCTGCTGAATCGACCAGGCAATCGCCGCCACTTCCGAATCGTGGAACATTGGCTTATTCCAACGGTTCATACCACAGCGTACCAAGCCTTTGTCCCAGGCCACTTTGCGTAGATCCGCCACCGCTTGGGTGACGTAACCACCGCGGGCCGCCAGCGAAAGGCTGCGCATGGTCGCGGTGATCCACTGGTGCTCGCTGGAGAGCTGCCCTGACGGAAAAAAGAACTCCACCGGGCGCTCAATCACCACGCGCTTACTGCCAATCGCGCCTTCCACTGGCATAAACGACACCAGCAAATAGACTTTTTTACGCCCTTCCGCGCCTACGTATGAAATCTTTTCAGACACGGCTTCCAAAGTGCCTTCCGGACGGGAAGGTATACGTACCGTTAGCGGATCTTCATCTTGTAGCTCAGGAACGGGAACGGCCTGCTCCTGCTGCTTGATACGGTAACCAACAATTTTTGAGGTAATTTCTACAGCCATGGTGTTCTCCACTTAGCAAAGGTGTGCGTTTTTAAACAGATGGCGCTTAACGCGGCATCACCATTTGCCGTAGGTGCCTTCTTTTAAGCCATCAAAGAGGTTGGCAGCGTTATGCTCTTCACCGTCGTAAATCACCTTCTCATCCCCGGCTAGTTCGAGGGTTTCACCGTTTTCCAGTTCAAATACGTAGGTCGTGTTTTTAAGATCATCTTCCCGCACGAGCACGCCCTGGAAAGCTTCGGGATTAAAGCGGAAAGTAGTGCAGCCTTTTAAGCGGCTTTCATAAGCCTGCAAATAGAGGTTCTGGAACTGTTCAAAGGGGAACTCGGTAGGCACATTGACCGTTTTCGAGATCGCTGAATCCACCCAGTGCTGGGCGGCGGCCTGAACGGCAACGTGCTGTTCGGGAGATATCGCATCGGCGGTGACGAAGTAGTCAGGCAGGTCGCTGTCCACCGCATCAGATGCAATAAAGTGACGGTAGGCGGCCAGTTCAAAGGAGACGACTTCGACCTGCTCTTTGGTCTTCTTGCCCGACTGAATAATATTGCGGAAATAGCGGTGCGAGAAGGAGGGTTCGATACCGTTGGAGGCATTGTTACCCATCGACAGGCTGATCGTGCCGGTCGGCGCGATCGAGCTGTGGTGGGTGAAGCGCGCACCGTGCTCGGCTAGCTGTGACACAAGCTCCGGCTCCAGCTCGGCCACTTGGGCCATGTACTGACTATAACGGGCGTGTAGGATACGCCCCGGCACTTGATCGCCCACTTCGTAGCCATCTTTGGCCAACTGAGGCCGCTCGCGCAACATTTTGGGAGTAATGGTGTGCTCCTGCTCAAGCACCGGCGCCATGCCTTTCTCTTGGGAGAGCTCCAGCGCCTGCTTCCAACCCTCTATCGCTAAGTGCCGGCTCACCTCATCAGTGAACACCAACGACTGCTTAGAACCGTAAGGGATTTTGAGCATGGTGAGCGTTGAGCCTAAGCCCAAAAAGCCCATACCGTGACGGCGCTTGGCTTCTATTTCACGCTGCTGCTGGGGCAGCGGCAAACCGGCAATCTCGACCACGTTATCGAGCATACGCGTGAAGATCGCGACCACTTTGCGGTAGCGTTCCCAATCAAAGCGCGGCTCGGCGCCGAAGGGGTCGATCACGAACTTGGTTAGGTTGACAGAACCTAGCAGGCAGGCGCCTTCTGGCGGCAAGGGTTGTTCGCCACAGGGATTCGTCGCACGGATATCTTCGCAGAACCAGTTATTGTTCATGCGGTTAACCTGGTCGATCAGGATAAAGCCAGGCTCGGCGTAGTCATAGGTGGAGGACATAATGGTGTCCCACAACTCCCGCGCTTTAATCACTTCGACAATGCGGCAGGCGACGCGGCCTTCGGCATCGACCGTGTAGCCCTCTTCAACTACCGGCCAGTCACGGTAGATCAAGTCTTCCGCTTTGACATCCTCTTTCTCACCGGGGTGCAGCGGAAAAGCCAGCGGCCAGTCAGCATTGTTCTTGACCGCTTCCATAAATTCGTCGGTGATCAGCAAGCTGAGGTTAAACTGTCGTAGGCGCCCCGCTTCGCGCTTGGCCTGAATAAACTCGCGCACATCTGGGTGGCCCACATCGAAAGTACCCATCTGAGCACCACGCCGACCACCAGCAGAGGCGACGGTGAAGCACATCTTGTCGTAGATATCCATAAACGCCAGTGGGCCGTTGGTGCCCGCGCCAGCGCCGAATACGAACGCGCCCTTATGACGCAGCGTCGAGAAGTCGTAGCCGATACCCGCCCCGGATTTCAGCGTCATACCCGCATCAACCACTGAGTCGAGGATATCGCGCATGGAGTCACGAATGGTGCGGGAGACAGTGCAGTTAATCAGGCTCACCGCAGGCTTGTAGGCCTCAGCCCCCGCGTTGGAGAGAATACGACCGGCAGGAATGGCGCCGTTTTCCAACGCCCAGCGAAATTTGGGCAACCACTCTTCCGCTTTATCTCCCTCCACCGCTGCCAGGGCACGAGCAACCCGTTCAAACGTAGCACCAACGTCCTGATCAACGGGTTGGCTATGACGATCCTTAAGACGGTATTTGGCGTCCCATATTTCCCGCGAGGGGGCCTGCATAGGGACATCGTTAGAGGTCTTCATAGCCTTGGCAGCGGTGCTCATGTCGCAAAACTCCTTCACAGCGAGGGTGAATTATAGCGCTCAAATAGGGCGATTATACGTAGCATCGAAGTGAAGTATAGACGTGACCTCCCACCATATGAGGCACTTTTTTTAATTTTTTCTACCATATATAGGAAAATCAGCGCGTTACTATTTTGCCAATCCCAAACACGATATAGACTGGGGTTTTGGGTTAAATGGCTTTGATCATGTCCGCAACTCACTTCCTGCGCTCTCCATCCCAGTATCTTTGCACGCTCACGTTTACCGTTGTGGCGATAGCGACCATGTGGATGGTCGCTACGCCCGTCGCTAACGCGACCACCTTCAATACTGACGATGTGGCCACCCACGACCATTGGCAGTCAATGACGCTCTCACTGGGGGGCGAACGCCACTATCGGGCGGTAGAAACCCACAGCTACTCGGATGCGACGCTGAGCTTGAATGCCACCTCGGGCGTTTGCGATTTACCCTGGCTGGAGATGCGCGTCACCCTTGAGCAGCAGCAGGGAGAGAGCCGTACAGTAAACCTGGTGCCCACTCGGCTGCGCATCGATGAGCGGCCCGTTATCGACACCATGGCGGAATTTATCACTGAGCGCGGCGATGACGGGTTTTATGCTCACTTTTATTTAAGTGACTTGGCATCACTGATGGCCGACATGCGCCAGGGGGAGCAGCTATTTCTCGGCTTCGACCAGGACGAGCGCGAGCCGTGGTATATGACCTTTAGCCTAAAAGGCGCCGATGCGGCGATCAACCGGATGCTCACCCAGTGTGAAGGTAGTGGCACCTAAAGGTTTGCTTAAATCAGCACCACAGGCTCAAGCGCCATTTCAACGCGGTTGCGTCCGCCATGCTTAGCGCGGTACATGGCGTCATCAGCCCGGGAGATAAGGGTTTTACAGCTGTCACCCGGCTGCCAAACGGCGACACCGATACTCACTGTAACCGTTTGCTCAACGCCCTCTATACGCAGCTCTTCTACCAGCGAGCGCAGCCGCTCAGCCAGGCCAGTGGCGGCATCAACATCGGAATGAGTCGCCAGCACAATAAACTCTTCGCCTCCCCAACGGCCCAGGTGGTCGCAGCCACGCAGCGAGCTTTCCACTAAGCGCGCCAGGGCCACCAGCACATCGTCACCCACGCTATGGCCGTGAGCATCGTTGATCTGCTTAAAGTTATCCACATCGAACAGTAGCAAGGCAAAAGCGGCCGCATAGCGCCTGGCAGCCACCAGCTCTGCATTGATCGCTTCTTCGATGCGGTAACGGTTCCACACCTTGGTTAGAGGATCGAAATGGGCTAATTGCTCAAGACGTTGGTTGGCTTCGGCAAGGGCTTTGCGTTCGTGCTCCAGGTGCATATTCAGTGAGCTAATTTCATAGGCAGAAATCGCCAGCGTCAGGTCTTCCCCCAAGTCTACCGCCGCTAAGCGCTCTACCCGCAGCCACGCTTCACTTCTGCCGACTACCTCTTCAGACCAAGCAACCGATGGAGCCAATATCACGGCCGGTTTAGGGTTGGTTGTAGGCTGCATCGCCCAATACAGCGTTTCCACCTGCTCGGGGCGAAAAAAAATCAGCCAGGCGCGCTGGGTCGAACTCATTGGCAGCGGCACTGCTAGAGCCCCACACTGCTCGGGCATGGCTAGCGAAGCGGTTAACGTCTCTTTGCCGATTTCGCGCGTGCACCAAGGGCCGCTATGTACATGAGTTCTTTCCAGGCGCAGCACAAACTGGCTTATCGCTTCTGGAGTCGGCGTCACACCCGCTTGATAAGCGCCACCATTCACCCACAGCACCACGCCATGGGCGCGAAACAGCTTCATCCAGATAGCCGCCTGCTCATGAAGTAACTGTTGGGGACTTTGCGGCTCGCTGCGCGCTCGCGCACTGAGCACGAGGCTATCCTGAACCCGTTGTAGGTAGCGGGCTTCTTGACGCGCCCGTAGCAACAGCATGCGCTGGGTGGCCATTTGCACGAGGGTGCGAACGGCATCACGCACGGGGGGTTCAACCGAGTGCGGTGCTGGCGAATGGCAAAACACTAGACCCCATAAGCCAGTATCCCCCTGCATGGCCAAACTGAATGACCCACGCACCCCCAGGCGATTTAAATATCGCTGCCGCTCAGGGGCAGGGGCGCGTAAAAAGCTGCCGCTAAGGCTCACTCCCGAGTAGGCGGGAGTCAGCGTTTCAGGCGGCGCATCGACGTCTTCAATTAACCGAACGGGGTAATGTTGGTAACTTTTGCGTAAGGCGACAGGGAAGTCGCTTGAGGGGAAGCGCTGACCCAACAGCGAGGGCAGCTGGTTGCCCAGCGCTTCGGCAACCATTAAACCATGCCAATCACTGTCGAAATGGCACACGGTGACGCGATCATGGCCGGTGAGCTGTTGAATAGCGTTAACCAAGCAGTCGAGCAGCTCTTCCTGGTGGGTTGCGTCGGCTAAATGCATCAGCCGCTCATTGACTGTGCCAAGCAGGCGGCGCTTACCTTGGGGGTCGAGTGGCTCAATCTCGACGATGACCTTCCCACCTGCTCGGTAAGCATAGAGCTGAAAACGCATGTTGCTATGCTTGGAACGAATAAACACCAGCGGGCCGGAGAGTTTCTGCTGCCCCTGCAACTCGCGGCGCACCCGCTGGCTTAGCCGTTTTCCTAACACATAGGCAAGAGTGTGCGGCCCATTTTCAGGGCGCTCAATACCGGTCAAGCGGGTTAAGTTGGTGCTACTGGCTTGAATGCGGCGACAATCGGCATCTAAAACCAGCAGAGCTCCAAACGACTGCAACCGCGGGTGGTACATGGACACAAACGTGGCCTCGCAATCTATTCACCCTCGACCTGCTGCCTTAGCAACAACTCTACGCGACGGTTGGCAGCTCGGCCCTCCGCCGTTGCGTTCGGTTCCATGGGTTGGGTGTCGGCATAACCGACGGCCCGCATACGAGAGATATTGAATCCTTGGCGCTCTAAATGCCTCACCACAGCGATAGCCCGCGCTGATGAAAGCTCCCAATTAGAGGGGAAGCGGGCCGTTGAAATAGGCACGCTGTCGGTGTGGCCTTCTACCGAAATCTGACCGTCAAAACGGGTCAGCACATCGATAAGGCTTTCTACCACCTCTTGCCCACGGGAAGTCAGTACAGCTTGACCGCTGGGAAATAAAAGGCTGGTATCAATACGTAACGTGACCCCTTCACTCCCTTGCGAAACACTGACACCGGGGATGTCGAGCCCATCAAACTGCGGCTGAACCCCTGAATGGCGGGGCTGAATACCAGTGGCTAGAGACGCCAGCGGCAATGATGATACAGCGCTAGCCGAGCGCATGAAAGCAGTATCAGCCGCCTCACCGCCTCCCGGCGGTGTCAGTGAAAGCAGCAGCACAAAGAGCGTGATTAGCAGCGTCAGCACATCCAAATAGCTGGTTAGCCAACCCTCGTCACCATCGCCTGGCGACGGCGTCATTTCCAGTGCGTGGCGCGTATCACGGTCAAGCATCTGGCCTACCCCTTCGCCGCCGCACTAACCGACGAATCAGGCCTTGGTTTGACGCTGTTATCACGGATCTCATCGTGATAGTTAGCTACAAACGAGTTGAGGGTCTCTTCAATAAACGACGGCAGGCGGCGCTTGGTAATCAGCGAAATACCTTCCAGCACCATGTTCATGGTAATCAGCCGCTCTTCGGTGCGGCGCTCGAGTTTCACCGCAATCGGCTTAAACACCAAGTTGGCGAGTAAAATGCCGTAGAAGGTGGTGAGCAGGGCCACCGCCATGCGCGGGCCGATCACCTGCAGGTCGCCTGCGTCCATGACTTCCAGCATATTGACCAGCCCCACCAGGGTGCCGATCATGCCAAATGCGGGTGCGTAGGTGGCCATGGTACGGAATATTTGTGCCTCGGCATGCTCACGCGCTTTAAGACGGGCAATGCGCCAACGCAGCATGTCAAAAATTTCATCCTCTTTGGTGTTGGCAATGACCAGTTGGATCCCGGTACGCAAAAACGGGTTTCGGGTATGCTCCAACTCGCGCTCGACCGCACGTACATCGCCCTTAAACCAGAGTCGCGACATATCCACCAATTCGCGGATATCGTCACGCATATAGGTATTTTCGCGCCGGAATACCAAGCCCACCAACCGTACGACGCGGAGCACCTCTTTCAGCGGATAGCTGATAAAGGTTGCCGCTAGGGTACCGGTCACCACAATGGCCAAACCCGGCAAATTGATAAAACTTTCAGGGGACTCTGCGGTGAAAAACAGCACGCTCACCAACAGTAGTATGCTGGCAAATATGCCTATCAGCGTCGAAGGGTTCATCCACGGCTCCTTGCCGGTCACAAGTGAGTAAAAAGAGGTGTTATGCCGAGTCGTGTAAACGCGCGCGTAAGCGGCTGACGGCTTGGCTGTGCAGTTGTGAAACGCGTGACTCCGTGACGCCCAACACAGCCCCTACTTCCTTAAGGTTGAGTTCTTCTTGGTAGTACAGCGCCATTAGCAGCTTTTCACGCTCTGGCAGCGCTTCAATTGCCTCAATCAACGTTTGTCGTTGCTGGCCGTCTAGCAACTGCTCGAACGGTGAATTAGCCAATTCATTATTGCTAGGCTCGCCACCGTCGGCCACCAGCTCTTCAAACGGCAACAGTTGACCACTGTTGGTGTCGTTGAGGAGCTGCTGATACTCACTCAACGGCATTTCAAGGTGTTGGGCGATTTCGTTCTCTTCTGGTGCCCGTCCGAGCTGTTGCTCTAATTGACGAACGGCACTGTCAACCGCTCGCGCTGAGCGGCGCACGCTGCGGGGCAACCAGTCGCGGGTACGTAATTCATCCATCATTGCACCGCGAATACGCTGACTGGCAAACGTCGCGAACGTTGCCCCCTGGGTGGCATCGAAGCGCCCCAGCGCTTCCAGCAGCCCTACCATCCCGGCTTGAATAAGGTCGTCGAGCTCAATACTGGCTGGCAAACGGACCTGAAGCGTCAAGGCCTGACGTCGTACCAGTGGCATGTATTGCGTCAACAGCTCACTCTGTTTGATCCTGCCTTGTGCTGTGTACATCCTCTCGCCTCGCGTCTATCCAGCCTTCACTGATAGTTCACAATCATTTGCAGCCCCTGGACACGAACAGGCCGCTGCCCCGGACGTAAAGCGAAGCGAAAATGCAACGGCGCATCCGCGGCAAACCCCGCCAGGGCAGTGGTAGTCCCCCGCATGCCAGCTAACGCAACGCACTGCTCAGGATGGCACAGCCAAGCGTTTAATAACGCACCAGGGGGATATTGAAACTGCCAATGAATACGCCCGAGCTGTGCTGACTCCACATTGTTAGCAGCAGCAGGTGGGGTAGCGTTTTGGCTAGCGCTTGACCGATCACTCATCGCTACCATCAGACCTGGTATCTGGCTGCTCCAGCTACCGGGTGTCGCCTGGGCGTTTCCCGTTACCCCTGCTAGTAGACACCCTGTCAGCAGTACTGGGCTCAGTAGCAGTCTCCCTCTTAATAGCCAGCTTAGCATGCTTGGTCTCCTCGGCAGAGTGCGCTCATCGTGCAAGTACCAACAGCTCCATATTTAAGTAGTAATCAGCTGCCTCACGCAAGTTATTGAGCAACCCTTGACGCGGCAAGTGCGGCTCGTGGAGCGCCAGCAAACGGCGCGGCCCGCCACGCTCATGTAGTTGACGCAAGGTACGGAACATGGAAGCAAAGGTATCGGCATCGCTACTGATCCACAGTGCCCAACGGCTGTATTGATCGCAAAGTTGGGCTAGGTCGGCCGTTTCGGCCATGACGATATGAATATCCCAATCCTCAGGATCACCGGCCCAGCTTCGACCTAACGTCGACCACTGCCCTAATCGTGCTTTAACCTTGTTCACCTGGGCTGCACCACTACCCGGTAGTCCGACCACAATAAGCGGAATTTTGGGCCGGTGCGCTACCACCGTTGCTGGCTCTTCCACCGCTGCAGTTGTCGGCTTTAACAGAGAGCTAGGCTGTTCAGATTCCGGCACGTGTTCTGCCGCCGCAACATCAACTGTACCCTCAGCTTGCTGCTGTTGGCGCTGCAGGTTTGCCCACTTGCGTAGACCCGATGCTTGATCCTGTTCGCTCACGCCACGCCCTCTCGACTAACACTGCCCATTTGACGAATCGCATCTCGTGCCATAAAGGCGTAGACCAGTGCATCAAGCATGCCGGTATCGCGGCGGCGACGGCTGTTGCCTAATAGGTTGAGCAGATCGCCACGCAGCGTCTGCGCCTCCTCATCATCAGCAACATCGAGATGCCCGGCGACCGATGCCACACCGCTGGCCATCAATAGGCGAACTTCAGCATTTAGATCCCCGCTATCGGCCTCTTTTAACTGCTGCCACGCGCGACGCGTCAAGGCGGCCAAGCCTTCGCTTTGCAGCTGGGTTAACAGCAGTGAGAGCACCTCTGCTCCTAGCCGAGCGGGGGTAAGCCAGTAGCGGCGCGCCACTACTTTGGCGCTTTCCGGATCGCGAACTTCACCGAACCAGGCGAGTAGCGCCGTGCCGCTGGCGTCCTCGACTTCGGCGTAGGCAGTCCACAGTTGCACCGATTGGCCACGAAAACGCACGCCCACATGGTGCGTTAGCACACTGTCACTAAATAGCTGGCGGATAGATTGACGTTCGTGGTGAAAGCGTAACCGATGACTGGGGGCCACTTGGCTGACCCAGGTCAAGTGCTCGGCTTCCAGCCACGCTAGTGCATCCGGTTCAGGGAAGCGCGGTAGTAAGTGCACCGCAACGCCGCTCGATGCCGACAGAGCGGCTAAGCGTGGCTGCCACCCTGCGGCGTGGCGATGCTGCAGCCAGGGTAGCGCCAGCCAGGCACCATCCGTGTCCAGGCCAATGTCCGGCATTGCCCAGTCGCAGCCGCGCTCATTGCGCCGCGGAAACCACGCCATCCCTAAGGTGGTCTTTGCCGCTGGATAACCGGCAAGTAATGCATCCAAATGTGTTTCCTGCAAACGACTAGGCAGCGAAGCTAGGTTCCAGATCTCTTCTAATTCCGCAAACCCCGTGACGCGTTGGCGCAACCTCGCCAGTAGCGACGACAAACGACGCCCTTGGCCCAGGACATCCCGCGACCAGCGCGGCATTCCCATCGGCGCATCGGCACTTTGCACCCGTTCACGCTGAGGTGTCGCGGTACTCAGCGCTTGATCCACTAGCGCATCGGGGGCGGCAAGGGCCATATCTTCGGGCACCTGCTGGCCATTAGAGCCAAACAGTACGCGCATCCCGTGACGCATAATAATATCTAACACTGGAGCCAGACGTCCCGCCTCATCCTGTTTGGTGATAATACAGTCATCTAACTCTGCGCCCGCCGCCCGCGCGGCCTGACGGTAGCGCAGCACCACTTCTTCGAGGGTTTCCGGTTGGCTGGCAGCATTGAGTAGCAGCACCAAACGTACCCGCGAGCGTCCGCCTTGCAGGTGGGCAATCTGCTCTATCACCCGCTGGTCACGCTGACTCATGCCTACGGTGTCGATAATTACCCACTGCTTGCCCTGCAGGCGGCCCAGCAAATCGTCGATGGGCTGTTCGGCATCCAAGGCGTACATCGGGGTATCCAGCAGGCGCGCATAAATGCGCAACTGCTCATGGGCACCGATCCGGAAGCTGTCGGTGGTAACCAGCGCTACCGGGCGCGTGCCGTGGCGCATCACAAAACGAGCGGCCAGCTTGGCGGTGGTGGTGGTTTTACCTACCCCCGTTGGCCCCACCAGGGCAACAATGCCGGTTTGGTCGAAAAAGCTTGCTTCATCGTTGAGTACGTAAAGGCGATCCATTAACTGCTGTCGCAGCCACTGCAGTGGGGCTTCGCTATCGCCGTCTAACCTGGTTAGCGATGCAGGCAACCCAGCCAGCAGTTCATCGGCAATTTCGCTGCTAAAACCCACATTCCACAGCAGTTGACGCAGCCGTGCAGCCGTTCCGGTGGGCGCTGCTGGCGATGGTGAAGCAGTATGGGTTGACTGGCTGTTTGCCAGCAGCGCTCGCATATCCTGCATTTCGCGCAGTAAGCGCTCGCTCATCGCCTGCATGGGGTCTTGCGCTGAAGGTGCTGTCGGCGTTTCGGGTGGTGCAGGTTCTGGTGAGGGTTCAAAGTGGTCAATGGCTTCATCCGCCATCGCTAAAATTTCAACGCCCCCTTCGGTACGCCGATTTGCGACAATCAAGGCGTCTTCACCGAGCGTTTCACGCACTTGGCGCATCACATCACGACTATTGGCTCCCACGAAACGTCTAACGCTCATGATTTACCCTTGCCTGTTCTGAAAATGGACGACGCTAGCCTATCACGGCGTGCCATCTTTAACGTCCGCCGACCACTGTGGTCACTCTTAATGTGCGATCGTCGGGAATTTCAGCCTGGGACAGTACCGACATATGGCGTAACCGGCGGCGTAAGAAGCGCGATAGCACCGCCCTTAGCGAATGTTGCACGACCAGCACCGGCGGCTCGCCGGAACTTTCGTGACGCTCCAGCGCCTGCTGGGCCTGGGTCATCAGCGTTTCTGCCAACCCGGGCTCCATGGCGCCGTTGCCATTCATGGCCTGTACCAGCACTTGTTCCAGTTGAGCATCCAGCCCCATGACATTGAGTGTCTCCTGCCCCGCAAACCACTGCTGGACAATGGCGCGCCCCAGCGAGACTCGCACCAGCGCCGTCAGCTCATTAGGATCTTTTTGCTGTGTGGCGTACTCGGCCAGGGTATCGAGAATAGTGCGCATGTCGCGGATAGAGACATCTTCGTCGAGCAGGTTTTGCAAGATACGCTGCAGTACCGTCAAGGAAATAGCTTTGGGGATCACCTCTTCGACCAACGCTTTTTGATCATCGCCCATTTTATCCAGCAACTTCTGTACTTCCTGACGGCCCAGCATCTCGGGTGAATGGCGGTGCAACAGGTGGTTCAAGTGGGTCGCTATGACGGTACTGGCATCCACAACGGTGTAGCCATACACCTGGGCATGCTCACGCTGGTTGCTATCAATCCAGACAGCGGGCAAGCCAAAGGCGGGATCCTGAGTATGGGTGCCCTGCAGCTCGCCCGATACCTGCCCAGGGTTAATCGCTAGCCATTTGCCCGGCTGTGCCTCAGCGCGACCAATCTCGGCGCCTTTCATGGAGAGCACATAGGCGTTCGGCGGCAGCTCCAAATTATCGCGGATATGCACCACTGGCGGCAGGAAACCCACTTCTTGGGCAAACTTCTTACGCACGCTCTTAATGCGCCCAAGCAGCTCGCCTTTTTGACGCGAGTCCACCAGCGGGATTAAGCGATGGCCCACTTCCAGGCCGAGGGTATCGACCAGTTGCACATCTTCCCAGCTCGCTTCGGGTGTCTCTTGTACAGGTACAGGCGCAGTCGCAATTTCCTCCTTGACCAACGCCTGTTCTTTTTGGCGCATAATAAACCACGCCAAACCCGCCAATAGTGCGGTAAAGAGCAGAAATACGACATTGGGCATGCCGGGCACCATGCCCAGTAGCCCCATCACTATGGCGGCTAATATCAGCACCTGGGGATTAACGAATAGTTGGCTGAGCATTTGCTGGCCAATATCTTCGTTCGTATCCATGCTGACCCGGGATACCGTGACACCCGCGGCGGTGGAGATCACCAAAGCAGGGATTTGCGCCACCAGGCCATCACCAATCGCCAGCAGCATATAGGTTTGGCCTGCCGCACCAAAGCTCATATCGTGCTGCAGCATACCAATCATCAACCCGCCGATGATATTGACCACCATAATCACCAAACCGGCAATGGCATCACCACGGACAAATTTACTCGCGCCGTCCATCGAACCAAAGAAATCAGCCTCTTGTGAGACCTCTGCGCGGCGCTTTTTGGCATCGTCTTCGCCGATTAAGCCGGCATTCAGATCGGCATCGATGGCCATCTGCTTACCCGGCATCGCATCCAACGTAAAGCGCGCACCCACTTCGGCAATACGGCCAGCACCTTTGGTGATAACCATAAAGTTGATGATGACAAGAATCAGGAAGACCACTAGGCCGACAGCGAAATTGCCGCCGACCAGGAACGCCCCGAACGCTTCAATGACCTTACCCGCAGAGGCGCCGCCTTGGTGGCCCTCCATGAGCACCACACGGGTAGAGGCCACATTGAGCGACAGGCGCAGCAGCGTAGTAAATAGCAACACGGCAGGGAATGCCGCAAAGTCCAGCGGCTTCTGGGTAAACATGCTGACCAATAACACCATAATGGCCAGAGCGATATTGAAGGTGAAGAGTAAATCCAGGGCGAAGGGAGGCAAGGGCACAATCATCATGCCCAAAATCATTAGGATGAGCAGCGGCCCGACCAGCAGCTTCATGCGCACATCACCCATCCAGTCGCGCCGACCTACTAGTTGACTCAAGCCTTTCATGGTTGCGCCTCATTACCACCGGCGCCATGCCCGGGGCTTTCCATCTCCGGCGGAACCGGCAGGTTATCGGGGGTTGGGGGCACCTCGCCTCCTTGTTGTGATACTTGCTTGAGGCGGTAGGCCCAGGCCATTACTTCCGCCACCGCGGTATACAGTTCGGCAGGTACTTCTGCATCTAGATCGACGTGATGATACAGGGCCCGCGCCAATGGTGCTGCCTGCAAGCGTGGCACGCCTGCCTCTTCAGCGATTTCGCGAATGCGTGCAGCCACTGCGTCGGCGCCTTTTGCCACCAGCCGCGGGGCGCCCATACTGCCTTCCTGATAAGTCAGTGCTATCGCATAGTGCGTGGGGTTGGTAATGATGACGTCCGCCTCGGGCACTTTGCTCATCATCCTGCCCCGCGCCATGGCCTGCTGCTGCTGGCGAATGCGCGCCTTCACATGCGGGTCGCCTTCGGACTCTTTGTGCTCACGCTTAATCTCTTCCTGACTCATGCGCAGCTTCTTAGCATTGTCCCAGAGCTGGAAAGGGACATCGATCAAAATGACCACGATCAACACCAACACCATTAGCCCAGCTGCCTGAGCCGCCATGCTTAGGGCATTGGTCAGCGCTTGCTGGATAGGCTGATCCATTAGCGCCATAAATTTGCCGATGTTGAAATACAAAAACGTCGCAGCCACGCCCCCCACCAGAAACGATTTGGCAATCGCTTTTGCCAATTCGATCAGTGCCTGGGTGGAGAAGATACGCTTTACGCCCTTAATAGGGTCTAACTTGGAAAACTTGGGCTGCATCGATTTACCCGATATCAGCCAGCCCCCCATCAGCCCAGGGGCTACTAACGCAATGATGGCTAACAGTAAAAACAGCGGCATCATGGCAAATAGCGTGCGCTGACCAAGATCCAGCGCATTGACCAGCATCGGCGTACTTTCCATTGCCTGGCGGCGCTCAAACAAGAAAGCTTGTTCCATCACCGCACCCAACTGGTCGTAGAGCATGTTGCCCATGCTATAGAGGCCAATCACACCACCCAGCAAAAGTAAAAACGTATTTAACTCGCGGGAACGGGCAACTTGGCCCTCTTCACGGGCTTTCTCTTTCCGCCTGGGCGTGGCCTCTTCGGTCTTTTCCTGGTCGCTATCGTTATCTGCCATACGGGTATCCGGCCAGGTGAAGCAAAGCTTATCACGTATTCAGCCGTCCATAGGGACGGCTGAATGGCGTACTTGCGTGCCCAGAGGGCGTTTAATAACGCATCTTAGAAGCCTAATTCGTCCAATAAGTCGTCTACTTGATCTTGCCCAGAGACGGTATCAGGGACATTATCCTTCACTTGCGGCCCATTCAAAAGCTCTTCGTTACGCCGTGCACTGTCGCTTTTCCACTGATCCTCGGCCTTGCGCTGCAGCGTTTCTCGTGCATGGGCGCCCGGCGCGTTATCGATCAACACTTGCACCAACTGATGTTCGATCTCATGGATCACGTCCATCATCTTCTTAATCACTTGGCCGGTCAGGTCCTGAAAGTCCTGAGCCATCATGATTTCCATCAGTTCTTTGTTAGTCGCTGAAACCACATCGGGCACTTCGCTAAGATAAGTGCGTGTCTCGACAACGAGCGCTTTCGCCTCATCCAGCTCTTTCGGTGCTTCAAACCACTCGGCCCAGCGCTTATCCAGCGCTTCCGCCCGGTCTGACAACTGATCCTGCAGCGGCTGCGCACGGTCAACGGCATTGAGCGCTCGATCTGCTGCCTGCTCCGTCATGGTGGCGACATAGTGCAAGCGGTCGCGTGCATCGGGGATGGCTTCGGCCGCCTTCTCAATCTCTTTATCAAGCCCCAGTTCACGCATGTTTTCGCGCAGCATACGCGTCAACTTACCGATGCGATGAATTAAGTCTTCGGCGGCTTGTTCGGACGATTGGGCAGAATCGGACTGCTCATTCTGGCTCATAACGTTGTCTCCTCGTTAACCAAGCACATAGGCCCAGTTGCTCACATACCCAGTTTGTCGAAGATCTTATTGAGCTTCTCTTCGAGGGTAGCGGCAGTGAACGGCTTGACGACATAGCCGTTAGCGCCCGCCTGAGCAGCCGCTATAATGTTCTCTTTCTTCGCTTCTGCGGTCACCATCAACACAGGAAGGTCTTTCAAGGCGTCATCCTGACGGATCTCCTTGAGCATCTCCAGGCCATCAAGGTTCGGCATGTTCCAATCGGAAACGACGAACTCAAACTTGCCGGCACGCAGCTTATTGAGCGCATCTTGTCCATCTTCGGCTTCATCCACGTTGGTGAAGCCCAACTCCTTAAGCAGACTACGTACGATCCGACGCATGGTGGGAAAGTCGTCTACAACCAGGAAACTCATATTCTTATCTGCCATGGGTCATCCTCTAATCAATCAGTATATGGCACAAGGGCGACTGAAAAGTACAGTCAGGGGTTTAAAACGGCTACTTTGAAACGGCTCTTTCAAAACGGTTCTTCAGAATTCCTCCCACTCTTCGTGGTCGCTGCGCTGCGAGGCTGGAGCTGGGCAACGAGCTTGCTGGTCGGCCCTAGGCGCAGGCATAACGTCCGTTGCTGGCGATGAGGAAGGCAGCGCCTGATGGGACGCCCCCTGCATACCTAACAGCTTAAACACGGCTACGGCTTGCTCCAACCGGTTGGCCTGTTCCTCAAGGGAGGCCGCCGCCGCAGAGGCTTGCTGTACCAGCGCGGCATTTTGTTGGGTGACTTGATCCATCTGGCCCACGGCTTGGCTGACTTGCTCAATACCGTCACTCTGCTCTTGGGAGGCAGCGGAGATTTCATCCATAATGTCGGTAACACGGCGTACTGCAGTAACCACATCCGACATCGTGGTACCGGCCTGCTCGACCAGAGTGGAGCCTTGCTGAATTTGTGTTACCGAGGCATCAATCAGGGTTTTAATCTCTTTGGCCGCATCCGCACTGCGGCTGGCCAAATTACGCACTTCCCCCGCCACCACCGCAAATCCGCGACCTTGCTCGCCGGCGCGGGCGGCCTCTACCGAGGCGTTGAGAGCCAGAATATTGGTTTGAAAAGCAATTGAGTCAATAACGCTGGTGATATCGGCGACTTTTTTCGAGCTGGTGGAGATACCGTGCATAGTTTGCACCACTTGCTCCACCACTTGTCCACCGCGCTCAGCCGTGGTGGAAGCGTCTGCTGCCAGGGTGCTGGCTTGACGAGCATTGTCGGCGTTCTGTTTTACCGTCGCGGTCATCTCTTCCATGCTGGCCGCGGTTTGTTGAATCGATGCCGCCTGCTGCTCTGTACGTGAGGAGAGATCAGCGTTGCCGCTGGCAATCTCACGGGTGCCGTGGTGAATTTCGTTACTGCCTTCACGCACCCGGCCAACGATATTGGTGAGGTTTTGCTGCATGGTGCCCATAGCACCAAACAAACGGCCAATTTCATTTTTACCTGCTTCCGGCAGCGGGTTAGTCAAGTCCGCCTCAGCAATCGCATCCAGCCGTTGGATTGCGCCTCTTAGCGGCGCAATCACTGTACGGCGTAAACCTAGGTAGATTACCAAAGTCATCAGTAAGGCAAAAATCACCGCTCCAGCATTGATCATGGCAAACAGATTGCCTTGGGCATCCGCGTCAGCGCGAATGGTATCTACCCGCTGGAAGCCGTAGGCGACAAACGCCGTCATACTTTCAGATAAGCTATTTATCGGCTCTACCAGCTCATCGCGCAGGTTGTTGTAGCTGGTTAAATCCATATATTCAAAGGTGTCGTGCTGTTGTTTAACTAGCCCCATTACGGTATTAAAATCTTCAATTAGGGTGTTCGCCAATGCCTCGCCTTGCGGTGAAAATGAGTTTGCCGCAAAGCGCTCGAAACGCTTTTCAGAACGCTCAATGCGATCAGCGGCAACGGCAACCTGCTCATTGGATTGCTGGGTCTGTCCTACCATCAGGTAGTTGGAGGCAGTTTCCATAGCCAACATGGCTTGGTTAAGCAACGAATCGGCACGGTTAACCTCATTTAACTGCGCATCGCTGATACCGCTTAGCGTGGCTAAGTTATTTTGTGAATTGCGATCGGCCACCACACTCAAGCCCGAAATCATTAAAATCAGCACGACAAAGCAGCAAAGCGATGTGACCACGGCGGCGTGAATACTCAAGTTGCGCAGTAAACGGTTCATTGTGATTTCCCTTGCGAGCTTATTTAGTTTTTATGATTACTAACTTTTTATGAATTGCACTACACACGCTGGGCGCGGCCGGAGGCGGCGATCAGCGCCATCATTCGCGAGGGAATGTCATCTAACGCCACCACTTCCACAGCCCCCCCGACAGCAATAGCTTCACGGGGCATACCGAAGACCACACAGGTCTGCTCATTCTGGGCAATGGTGGGCGCACCCGCCTGGCGCATCTCTAGCAGCCCTGCCGCACCGTCCTTACCCATGCCGGTCAAAATAACACCGATGGAGTTCTTGCCCGCATGCTGAGCCGCTGAATGGAACAGCACGTCTACCGAGGGGCGGTGGCGATTAACCGGTGGGCCGCTATCTAACCGCGCCACATAGTTGGCACCGCTACGCGCTAACTTAAGGTGTTGATCCCCTGGGGCGATATAAGCGTGCCCAGGTAGAATCCGCTCGCCGTCGGCGGCCTCTTTCACCGTAATCCGGCACAGCCGGTCTAAGCGCTCGGCAAACGAACGGGTAAAACCGCCGGGCATATGCTGGGTAATCAAAATCGCCGGGGCGTTGGCGGGCAGCGGCTCAAGCACCGCACGAATCGCTTCGGTGCCCCCCGTAGACGCGCCAATAATGATCAGCTTTTCACTCGACACTAACGGGGCTTTCAGGGCTTCCGGTGGCGGAGTGTTTTTATGCCGCGCCTGACGAGGCCGCGAGCGCGCAGCGGCGCGCAGTTTTTCGGCAATCTCGTCAGCGTACTCCATCATCCCATTGCGGATGCCCAGACTCGGCTTGGCGACAAAATCCAGCGCGCCAAGCTCTAGCGCACGCAGGGTAATCTCCGAACCGCTTTGGGTGAGCGACGACACCATCAATACCGGCATAGGACGCAGGCGCATCAAACGCTCAAGAAAATCCAAGCCATCCATGCGTGGCATTTCCACATCAAGGGTGAGCACATCAGGATTGTGCTGCTTGATCAAATCCCTGGCGGCAATGGGGTCAGGCGCTACCGCAACGACTTCCATATCGGGCTGGGAATTAATAATTTCCGTTAACAAATCGCGAATTAGCGCCGAATCATCGACACACAACACTTTGATCTTGGCTGCGCTCAAAGCACGCCTCCTCTTGCTGTAGACGCCTGATGTGTTATTGCAACCGCCGGAGCCACAGCGCCTAAAGCGATTATAAAGACACGATAGTTATTCATTTTTTGGCCAGGTTATAAACGGTTTGACCACGCAGCTTGAATGCGTCGCTGATATACGAGAAGTTTTCCGAGTGGCCTGCAAACAGCAAGCCATCGGGCTTCATCAGTGGTGCAAAGCGTTTAAGAATTTTTGATTGAGTATCTTTATCAAAATAAATCATGATGTTTCGGCAGAACACGGCATCAAAAGGGCCTTTAATTGGCCATTGCGGCGCTAGCAGGTTCAGTGGCAAAAACTCCACCAGTGCGGATACTTCTGGGCGAATCCTTGCAAAGCCCGCATGGTTACCCGTTCCTTTCTGAAAAAACCGCTTTACCCGTGCCTCATCGATCTTGCGCACCTGTTCCAGGGGATAAACGCCAGCGCGAGCCCTGGCCAACGCATCCGTATCGATATCGGTGGCGATCACTTTGGCCTGCGACGCTTTAGCGCCCAACGTTTCTAACAATGTCATTGCCAGCGAGTAAGGCTCCTCCCCGGTGGAGGCGGCCGAACACCAAATAGTGACCGGGTCTTGTTTGTTCTTTATATGCTCAGCCAACAGCGGAAAATGGTGCGCCTCACGAAAAAAGGCCGTGAGGTTAGTGGTCAGTGCATTGGTAAACGCCTCCCACTCCTTGGCTTCTGGCTGACGCTCCAAGCGCACCAAGTAGTCAGTAAAGCGCGTCATGCCATGGTGGCGTAGCCGCTTTGCTAGGCGGCTATAGACCATTTCACGTTTATGCTCAGCCAGCACAATGCCGGCGCGCTGATAAATCAGCTCGCGAATCCGTGTAAAATCCGCATCCGTCAGTACTAGATCGCGCTCAATCTGACTGCTCGATGTCCACTGACCTGCGTCTACCACCCGTTCACGTTGTTCGGTCAAAACGCTTCCCACTCCTCTGCTGAGGCTGCCTGCCGTTTAACGGGCGAATTCGGCGACGATGTGCTAGGCAACTGAGCAGTGTGCTTAGTCGCTGTCACTGCTGGCGGACGTAGCGCCCCCTGACTGTTTAATCGAAACGCTTCCACCGATAGCGCTAATAGCCCCGCCTGCTTCTCAAGCGAGACCGCCGCGCGTGCGGTTTCCTGAACCCGCACCGCATTACGCTGGGTACCTTGATCCATCTCTGCTACTGCTTGGTTAACCTGGGCAATACCATGGCTCTGCTCTTCGGAGGCGGCTGAAATTTCGTGCATGATCTGCGTCACACTGCGCGCGGCTTCCGCCACTTCGCTAATCGCAGCTTCGGCTTTGGTGACCATACTGGCACCCGCACTTACCTCACGGTTAGAGCCATCAATCAAACCGCGAATTTCTTGGGCGGCACCAGCGCTACGGCCAGCCAGGTTACGCACTTCTTCGGCCACCACCGCAAAACCACGCCCATGCTCGCCGGCCCGAGCCGCTTCTACCGATGCATTCAGCGCCAGAATATTGGTCTGAAACGCGATCGAATCGATAACATTGATAATATCGGCCATCTGCTGGGAGCTTTGGGTAATCCGCTGCATGTTGTCGACTAACTGTGTCATCAACTCGCCAGTATTCGTTACCTGGATAGCATTGTTATCGGCTAGACGGCGGGCTTCTTGAGCGTTCTCACTGTTTTGCCGCACAGTGGCAGTCATTTCTTCCATGCTGGAGGCGGTTTGTTGCAAGGAGGCCGCCTGCTGTTCAGTACGCGACGACAGCTCTTCGTTGCCGCTGGCAATGTCCTGAGCAGCCGGAGTGACCACATCAATACCGCTTTTTACATCGGCGATGATGCTGCTGAGGCTTTTGCGCATAGTATTCAGCGAGTCCATCAATTGGCCCACTTCATCGCGTCTCTGGGCGGGGACTTTAGCGGCCAAATTACCGCCAGCAATTTGCAGCGTAAAACCTGCAGCACTTTTTAGCGGCCTGGTAATCGCCCTCAGAGTAACCATGCCGATCAAAATAAGTAGCAGTAAACCAATTCCAAGTACTATGGCTTGAGCGCTCAGCATCGTAGTTTGACCTTGCTGAGCATCAACGGCCATGGCCTCAGCTGCCTGCTGTTTCTGGGAAATCAGTTGATTAACCATGCCTGACAGGATGCGGCCCTCGCTGGTCATGACGCTAATCACAGCATCGAGACCAGTAAAGGCTTGGTAGGTCTCTTCTGCCTGAAGCACGCTGGCCGCCTGGCCCATGCCGTTCTGCAGGAAGGTCTGTAGCTGCTGGTCAAACTCGGTGGCAAGCTCAGTCGCATTGACCTCACGGGAATAATACTCCTGCCACACCTCAGCAACCTCTGCGGCGCTCTCCTCAATGCTTTCACCCATCTCGAAGCGTTGATTGATCAGTTCCATACGCTCTGGCTCAATCATCGCCTGGCGGGTTTGGGCAATGGTTTGATCGATTTTCTGCAGGCGAATAACATCACGCAGACCGTCATTATTCAGTTGCCCCAAGCGCTCGCCGGAGACATTCAAACCATACAGACCAAGCCCACCGCTGATTAATAACAACAGCCCTGCAACGACAATCATGCCTACCAATTTGGCACGAATGGTGTCGAGGCGTACCCGGGCCAAACGCTTAATCACACCTTTCTGGCGTAACCGGCCTTTATCTAAGTAAAGCCGCTTGTTGCGGCCTTCGCGTATTTCAGCGTAGGCCCGCTCGGCCTGCTCAATGGCTGCGCGGCTGGCCTGTACACGTACCGAGGTGTAGCCCACGACTTGCCCATCTTCAATAATCGGCGTAACGCTGGCATTTACCCAGTAGTGGTCACCATTTTTGCAGCGGTTTTTGACCAGCCCTCGCCACGTTTCCCCCGTTTTGACGGTTTTCCAGAGGTTTTCAAAGGCTGCCGGCGGCATATCCGGGTGGCGTATCAGGTTATGCGGCGCACCTATCAGCTCTGCGTGTTCAAAGCCGCTAATATCGATAAACGCAGGGTTGGCATAGGTGATGCGTCCCTTGGTATCGGTACGCGAGACTAGGAAGTCGTCTTCTTTTAGTTCGATTTCACGCTGAGAGACTGGTTGGTTATTACGCATGGTGTGCCTTTTTTTAATGTTTTATTTTTCAAAAAGAGTGCGCCTGCCCTACCAAGCAAATTAAAACGATGACCACTCTTCTGTTTCTGCTACTGGCTGTGGACGCCTTGTTGCGGGTTTTGACGCTGCCGCTGGCAATACAGCCGGAGTGCACGGGGCAGATAATTCAGTGACCCGAAAGCGCTCAACCGCCTCGCGTAAGCGTGCGGCTTCGCTTTCAAGTTCATTGGCGCTGCGCGCGGCTTGCTGCACCAGTTGAGCATTTTGTTGCACAACCTGATCCATTTGCGCCACGGCCTGATTCACTTGGCCAATGCCGCTACTCTGCTGCTCAGAAGCGGCGGCGATTTCATCCATGATATCGCTGACGCGCTGCACAGCACCCACGAGATCCTGCATGGTTTGTCCAGCTTGATTGACCCGCTGAGTGCCGGTATCTACCTTGCTGAGCGATGCATCAATCAGCGTGCGAATCTCTTTGGCGGCAGCGGCGCTGCGACTGGCTAAGCTACGTACTTCCTGTGCCACCACGGCGAACCCTCTGCCATGCTCGCCAGCACGCGCCGCTTCCACCGAAGCATTCAGCGCCAGAATATTGGTCTGAAACGCAATATTATCGATAACGGTAATAATATCAGCGACTTGATGAGAACTTGCGCTTATGTCTTGCATGGTGCTGACGATCTCACCAACCTCTTCTCCACTACGGCGGGCTGTCAGGGTCGCGCTCCCGGCCAATTGGCTGGCTTGGCGGGCATTTTCAGCATTATGACCCACCGTTGAGGCTAACTGCTCCATGCTGGAAGCCGTCTCCTCTAACGAGGTGGCCTGCTGCTCGGTGCGCGAAGAAAGGTCGTTATTGCCGCTGGCTATTTGCTGAGAGCGCTCATAAATCGATGTACCGCTGGTGCGCACGGTACCTACCGTTTGCGAGAGTGAGCTCTGCATATGGGCCATGGCGCTATAAAGCCGCCCTATTTCGTTATTACCCGGAGAGGTAATGGCCTGGCTTAGATCCCCCTGGGCCATACGCTCAAAATAGCCCACCAAGCGATCTAGCGGGCGCAACACATTGGCCGTCACCCCCCAGATAACCACGATTACCGTGGCGATAGTCATTACGACTATCCCGAGTAGTGCCCAGCGAATTGTCGCGGCAAAAGCACTGAAAGCGGCCTGTTGTGCCTGCACATCGTCAGAGGCCTGCACGATTGCTGCACCATGGTGCAGGGCATAAAGACCAATACCACTGGCAATTAAAACAAGCACCGAAAGTGTCGCTAGCACTAAGCCCCAACTCAAGCGCACCGTCATATTATTCATTAATTGCCGCATTCGCTGTGTCACGCCCTTTTCTCCACGCACAACCGGCACTCGCTGGCACTTTCCGTAGCGCGAGAATGCATCATTGAGTAGAACTGATTTGGCACGCTCCCTGTGCCATGTTTTTTAGTCTTACTGGTTGCTGGTGCTTTCCACCAGTGCCATCTCGTCGCTGGTGAGCAACTTATCGATATCCACGAGTACCAGCATGCGGTCATCCAGACTACCCAAACCGCTCAGGAAGTCAGACGAGAGCGTGACACCAAATTCTGGCGCCGGTTTAATCTGATCAGGGGTCAGTGTCATCACGTCGGAAACGCCGTCCACTACGATGCCGACCACCCGGTCTGCAACATTGACCACGATCACCACTGTTTGGCCACCGTATTCGACTTTATCAAAGTGAAACTTAATGCGGAGATCTACGATTGGCACAATGACGCCGCGCAGATTAGTGACCCCTTTGATAAATTCAGGTGCATTGGCAATCCGGGTTACGTTTTCGTAGCCACGAATTTCCTGCACTTTCAAAATATCAATGGCGTACTCTTCATCGCCTAATGAGAACACTAGGAATTCGCGGTTTTCGGCTTCTGCGGCTAGTACCGCACCATTGTTGGCTTGACTCATGACGGCTCAGCCTCCTTAAAAGATGAAAGGTTTTGATTGTTTACTACTTTTTTGCCTGCCTCTTTTTTATATCGGCTCAGGCGGTGTAAACCAGTAATATCCAGAATCAACGCTACACTACCGTCACCTAAGATGGTCGCGGCCGAGATCCCTGGTACTTTGCGGTAATTGTCTTCCAGATTTTTGACCACGACCTGCTGCTGTCCGATCAACTCATCGACCAACATGGCGTAACGACGGCCTTCGCCCTGCACAATGACAGCGATGCTTTTGGTCGGGTCGGTAATCGCATTCTCGACGTTCAGCACTTCGTGAATGGCAATCACGGGCAGATATTCGTCGCGGACTTTGATCACCACGTCGTCACCGGCCATGGCGTACATATCGTCTTTGGTGGGCTGCAGTGATTCAAGTACGGTAGAGAGCGGAAGAATAAACGTCTCGCCGCCGACCTTGATCGACATACCGTCCAGAATGGCCAACGTAAGCGGCAACACGATACGGGTGTTGGTGCCTTCACCTAGCTTCGACTGGATTTCAACCCGACCGCCCATGCTCTGAATGTTGCGCTTCACTACATCCATGCCCACGCCACGCCCAGATACGTCGGTCACTTCATTCGCCGTTGAGAAGCCGGGAGCAAAAATGAGCTGGAAGACCTCTTCGTCCGACATGGTGTCCGACACATTGAGGCCGTTTTCGCGCGCCTTGGCTAGCAGGCGTTCACGATCCATGCCGGCACCATCATCGCGCACTTCAATCAAGATATTGCCACCCTGGTGACGTGCGGAGAGGGTTAATTTGCCAACACGCGGCTTGCCAATGGCTTCGCGCACATCGGGCATTTCCACGCCATGATCGAGGCTATTGCGCACCAGGTGCGTTAACGGATCAGTGATCCGTTCGACCAAACTCTTATCCAGCTCGGTCGACTTGCCTTCGGTAATTAATTCGATCTCTTTACCCAGCTTACCGGCGGTGTCGCGCACCACGCGGGGGAAGCGACTGAATACAAACTCCATGGGAATCATGCGAATAGACATGACCGCTTCTTGGAGATCACGGGCGTTGCGCTGCAGTAGGCTCATGCCATTTTGCAGTGAGGCATTGCCCACCGACTGATCTTCTAAATCGCTAACCGTTTGATCGAGCATCGACTGGGTGATAATCAGCTCACCCACCAAGTTGATAATTTGGTCGACTTTATCTACCGATACGCGGATTGACGAAGACTCGGCGGCAGCTTTTTTGGGCTTCTCTTTGGCAGCAGGCTTTGGCGCGCTTGCCTTAGAGGCCGTGCTTTCTGCCGGCGCTTGCGGCGCTGGGGCTGCAGGCGTCGAGGCTTCTGGCTCGGCTGGGGCTGGCTCAGTAGCGACGCCCTCAACAGCCGTAATCTCAATCTGATCAGGTTCGATAATAAAGCACATGACCGCTTCAATATCATCAGCACTGTCGCTGCTTTTGAGCACTACCTCGTAACGCTTTGCGTCGCCTGACTGGGACTGCACTTCACCGAGCTGCTCTAACTCTTCAACCAGCAAAATGCGGTCTTTATCTTCAACGTTGAGCAGTGCCACTAGCAGATGGCCGTTCGAGGACGCCTCTGCATTATTACTGTTTGCTTCCGCGTCGTTTTCACTTGGCACAGGCGTCGGCGCAGCCTTGGGCTCAGCAGCAGGAATAGTCGGCCCATCGAGCTGTTGGCCAATTTCGTCCAAGGCAATTTGCTGCAGCGTTTGGCAAATACGTTCAAATGCCTCTTGATTAGGCTCCTCTTCGCTGCGGTAGGCATCGAGTTGCTCATGCATGATGTCTTTAGCCTCTAAAAAGGTATCCACGAGGTCGGCTCGCAGCGTCAGTTCGCCTTTACGTGCGTAATCGAGGAGGTTTTCCAAAATGTGCGTGGTTTTCTGTAGCACGGTAAAACCAAAGGTTCCCGCCCCCCCCTTGATCGAGTGGGCGGCACGGAAAATAGCATTGAGCTGCTCACTGTCTGGATCATCAACATCCAGTTCCAGTAAATGCTGTTCCATATCCGACAGCAGCTCTTCAGCCTCTTCAAAAAAGGTGTCAAAAAAATCCGCTATATCCATACACCGCTCCACCTTAACGTCGTCTTTTATGACAGGCTCAGATCACTCTTGCGCTTGAACCTGAGGCTCGTCTTGTTGTGTTGATTCAATTTGCGCTTCGGCTGAAGCTTCTAGTGCTTCGATTGAAGCTTCTGGCGATGCATCTCCCGACTCCATTACAGTAGGATTGCGAATCGCATCAGCAATTTCCGGAAACAACACCACCAGCTCTATGCGTCGATTGATAGGATCGGTTGGCTCAGTCTCGGGCAATAACACACGATCTGCAAAGCCCGACACGCGAAGTAACTGACCTGGATCAAAGCCACCCGCAATAAGCTCGCGGCGCGACGCATTAGCGCGATCATTGGAAAGCTCCCAGTTACTGTAACCACGATAGCCTCCCGCATAGGGAACGCTATCGGTATGCCCGCTGATACTTAGCTCATTGGGAAGCTCATTTAGCAGCGGTGCGATGGTACGTAACAAGCTGCGCATATAAGGCGCCACTTGGTCGCTACCCAGCTCAAACATGGGGCGCTGGTCGGTATCGAGTAGCTGTATGCGCAGCCCTTCGCGGGTCAAGTCAAACCGCATTTGATTGCGCAACTGGCGCAGCTCGGGATCTCGCTCAATGGCCCGTTCAATACGCTCTTGTAAATCCCGGAAAAAGTTTCGTTCCTGCATGCTTGGACGAGTGCGCTGAAGGCTATCAATGCGCGCCCGCTCCCCATCGCTATGCGTGGGATCGGGCCCGCCGCCGGGAATCGCGCTGGTGCTGCCCGAACGATCGCCCCCGGTTATCGCCGTCACCAGGGGGGTGCTAAAGTACTCTGCCACCCCCTTGCGCGTCTCTTCACTGGAAACGCTCAAAAGCCATAGCACCAAAAAAAAGGCCATCAGAGCAGTCATAAAATCCGCTAGGGCAATTTTCCAGGCACCACCGTGATGGGCATGGACGACTTTTTTGCGTCGAATGACAATCGGACGCTTGTCACCACCCTTACTCATGCGTTACCGGCCTTTTTTGCATCCCTTACATACTCTTCAAGCTCCGTAAAACTAGGACGCTCGGCGGCAAACAGTGCCTTGCGACCAAATTCAACAGCCAACTGCGGCGCATAACCGTGCAAGCTAGCGAGCAGCGTAATGCGAATACACTGGAGCATTTTTTCGGCTTCTTTCGCCTGCCGTTCGATGTAACTTGCCAGCGGACTAACAAAACCATAGCCCAGCAAAATACCCAAGAAGGTGCCCACTAGCGCTTGGCCGATCATCACACCCATCTGAGTCGGCGTAGCATCGGCGTAGGTGAGTGTTTTAACGACCCCCATTACTGCCGCCACGATACCGAAGGCAGGCATGGCATCGCCGACTTTGGCAATGGCATCGACAGGAATATGAGCTTCCTGCTCAAAGACCTCAATCTCGTGCAGCATCAGCTCATCAATTTCCATGGGTTCCATGCCGCCGCTTACCATTAAGCGCAGATAGTCCGTTAGAAAATTCATGATATGAGGATCAGCCAATACCGTAGGATGCTCTTGAAACAGCGGACTCTCCTCGGGATTATCAATATCCCGTTCAATGCCTAACATGCCTTCACGGCGAATTTTGGAGAGTAATTTATACTGCAGCGCCATCAGCTCCATATAAAGTTCTTTGTTATATTTTTTGGCGCGCTTGAGCCGGGGCAAAATTTTAAAGGTCGCTTTAATCGCTTTGCCATTGTTCGCTGCGATAAATGCACCAACCCCGGCTCCGCCAATAATCAGCAGCTCAAGTGGTTGATACAAGGGGCCTAAGCTGCCACCTGCCAGCACATAGCCACCAAACACAGATAGCAATACGATTACATAACCTAGAGGTATCAGCACAAGCAGGATCCTTGCGGTATTCAGTATTAAATTAGGGAACCAAAACTTAGCCACCTGATCTGATGTTTAAGCAATGTTCCATTCCAAGCATGTCTTAGCCCTATTATACTAGGGTCAGACGTCTGTTTAATGAAAAAGCACCACTGGCTTTTAGGCCTATCTAAGCCAATACACTTATTTCTTGTTAGTACTCATTACTGTCTTATACCCTACTTCACACCATCAGTGATGTAATCGCAGAGATTGTTACATTTTTTCACTATTCTCCCGCTGTGCTTTGCGCGTTTTACCCGCTCTTGAGGGGGGCTGACAAATACCGCACACATAGTGTTGAGCGGGACTATGAGCGTGCGCCACAAACTGCCCAGTGCAACGCGTACACTGATTAAGCTGGAGCAAATCACTCTCGAAAAAGCGTATCAGCGTCCACGCACGGGTTAACCCGAGAACCGGCTCCACCTTTTCCAGCGACATTTGCTCGTCATAGAGCCGATATGCTTTGACAAAGGCATCGATGCGATCACAGCCTGCCGCCTCCTTCAGGCTTAAATAAATGTTGTAAAACAGCGACGAATGAACATTGGGAAGCCAAGTAATAAACCAGTCGGTGGAAAAAGGCAGCATGCCCTTAGGCGGTGACATGCCACGCACTTCCTTATACAGCTTGATCAAACGCGTGCGGCTTAATTCCGTTTCTGTTTCCAGCACCTGAAGGCGCGCACCCAGCTCAATCAATTCGATTGCCAGCTGCACTTGGTGCATTTCATCGACCAAGCTTTTCTGGCTCACTTCTCGCCTCCCGATGGCATTGGCTCGAATGCATCGCTTGCCAACAGCAGTGATGCATGAAGCCCTGCCAACCCCTGATCGCGGGGATTATCTGTAAGCTGTTGAAGCCGCTCGGCACTCGTTTGGCTAAACCGGCACAATAATTGGCTGGTTCGTGCCAACTTGGTAAGCTGGCGAGCATTAAGCGAGACAATCAGCTCGGCAACATCGCTGTCTATTTTTAAGCGAAACATAGCAGCCTCACGATCTTCATCAAGCAAGCGCTGCGCCAGAAGCAAATAAGCTAAATTAATTTCCTGAATTTCATCGAGAAAGTTGGTTTGACTCATAATGTCCCATTAAACGACTCAGGCGCGGTGTTGTGACCATTATACTGGCGCCATTAATGACTTTTTATTACCTACCCTCATGGTTGCATACAATGTCTGTAAATGGCTACTCAGGCGTTTCACGATGAGTTAGCCCTTCCTCTGATAGTTCGAACACCCACACCAGCAGTTCTGCGACAATTTGATAGAGACTCGCCGGAATTTCCGCATCCAGATCTAGCTGCATTAAAAGCGCTACCAACTCGGGCGCATCGTGCACATAAATACCCTGGCGATGAGCTTCAGCCATAATACGTTCGGCCAGATCACCATAGCCTTTCGCCACTACCCGTGGAGCACGGTCATTATCCTGGTAAGCCAGGGCAACGGCTTGACGGCGTCGCTCACCCGGCGTAGCCATGGGGTGCCTCCGCTTCGATATGGCGCGCGCGAAGCTGCACTTTTTGTAAGTCCAAGGCGCTAAGGCGCTTCTCTAACGCGGGCAGTCCAGCGTCAATACGCTGATAAACGTGCGTACTTTCGGTGGTGAAATCGATGCTTAACACGTTTCGATAGAGCCATAGCGACGCGCTGAATGCCCCTAAACTGGGAACATCGAGCTGCATATCAGAACGCCATCCACCGTCTGGCTCTCCCCCCTGCTGTTTTCCTTCCTGGCCCTCTTCACGAGTAGGCAAATTGATTACTAAAGCCATAAAAATGCCTGCCCAGACATCACCTTCCCAGCGAATAGACGGCATCACCAACATTTCAAGCTGGTGGCGCACCAGGCTCTGCAGGCTTTCGTGAACGACCTCGCGAGCCGGTCGATTGGCCATCAGATCGCTCATCTCCCTAGCCTGGCTATACTCCGCCCTTGCCTGATGGCTGTCGCGCGCCTCGCCAGGCATAGGGGCCGGCTGGGCAGGATTAGTCGACACCTGCGAAGCAGCCCCTTGAGCGGGGGTAGCAGGGGCAGCAGCCGTCGAGCCAGTTGCTAAAAAATGGGACGCGCTCGCCAACCGAACAGCTAAGCCTTGCTCATGAGTAACAGGCACTAGCGGCACGTTGGGTAAAATAGCCATGCCTCCCTGCCCTACCGGGGGAGCTGCCAAAGGCGCTCCCGCCCCCACCTGCGTAAGCGCCTGTGCTGTCAGGGGCGCTCCAGCTGACTGCGTAGGCATTTGTGGGGTCAGTGGCACCCCAACTGAGACAGCTGTAGACAAGGCAGACGCCGTCGAAGGCGCTGCAGCTGGGAGCGACACATTCGGGCCTGTCGATAAAAGAGGAGTAAGCGGGCGAGGGCCGGATTGCATTTGCGGTTGGTTCATTAGCTGCTGGCGGGTTCCCTCACCTTGAAACCAGCGCTTTAGATGCGACTCATAAAACAAACCACTATCGCGAATACTTGCCTCTAAGCGTGTTGCTACTGTACTCGCTGCTGGCGCTTCCTGACTGGTGATAAGAGGTGCTTCGGGCCGCATTACCGAGGGAGGGGCTGGAAAGCGCAGCAGCACGTCGGCGATTGTTCGTGCTGCAGGACTAAAATGGGTCTGCGTTGAACCTGAAGGCGAAGGCTGCGCCTCACCTCGGGGCAACGTTCGCCCCCCATCAAGAGGGTGCGGTAAACGCTTTAGGTCGCCTAGCGGCGATGTTGACGCACGGCCATCCAGATTGGCATCACCCATTACGGCACGCGGCCCCTCGCCGGGTGAAACGGGCTTCACAGGCTGACTCAATGCTCGCTGCAGCGACAACTCGCCTTGCCGCCCAAGCACTTGGTGCAAGAGCGTATCAATCAGAGGGGTAATACCACTCACGATGACCTCGTGGAATCAGCATCATCGGCGTCATAAGCTACCGGAGCCCCTTGCTGTGGTGCGTAGGCCCTATGTAAATTCCGCTGACGCTGGGATACCCCTATGAGCTTACCCAGCTCATCACGGCGCGCCACCAAACGACGCCGTATTTCCACATCGTGCTCAAGGATGCGCTCCAGCAGTTCTGCCTTACGCTGCTGAGCAGCGGCATCAAGCACAACGGTGGTATCCAGCTCACGCAACTGATCCACCAACATTACATAGTTGGTACGCTGATCAATTAGCTCTGCCCACTGTTCGCCATTAGCCAGTTCGTGCATGTGCTCAACGCGGCTCAATAGCGTTTCATAGCTAGTGAGCAGCGTCTGTTGAGCATTTTTATCACGAGCGGATATAGGAGCTGACATTATTGCCTCACGCGCTCTGCTGTTGACCAATATCACGCCAGGCTGAGGCGATATCTTCGAGCAGGCGTTCGGCCTGATTTAAGCTCTCTTCATCGTTACGCAGATTCGCCGCCAACAGTAGGCGCGAAATATAGTCATAAAGCGATGCTAAGCGTTCGGCAATCTCGCCGCCCTGCTCTTGATCAAGAGCGGCTACGAGACCGTTATTTACAATATCCAGCGCTTTCGATATCGACTTGCCTTTCTCGGCCGTATTACCCGACTGAATATGGATGCGTGCAGCACGAATAGCGGCCTGGGCGCCGTCAAACAACATCACAATAAGCTGATGAGGATCTGCCGACATCACTCCGCTTTCTACGCCAACACGCGCATAAGCGTTAGCTCCTCGCCCATAGGCGGCGCCACCGCGAGAGTAAGTCATAAGCGGAACTCCTGTGCGTGGTTTTATGCTCACCCTGGATAAGGAGAGACCACGATTATTAAAAGATAAAAATAAACAACAAACGGCACTACTAGTATCTATCGGCGTGAGTCTGGGGGACTTTAACGGCTTACAACGCTTTTTTCAGCGCAGCTCATGACATCGACCAACTGCCATCACGCATTAACTTCCTGCTTACTCAAGTAGACACGGCGATCTCACCGACGGTTCGCCCAAGTCGCTCAGCGATATTACTCCCCACGATCACCCCCACATTGTCACGCATTGGCGGCTCGACCTGTGGCGCAAGCAACACCTCTGTGGGGTTGCCTTTAGCATCAAGACGTAAGATCCACCCCTTCTGCTGGCTAGAGAACTGCGCCAGCGAACCTATTGGCAATCCCTTGAAATGATCGATATAGCGTTTAATCCAGCGCATATCAAAATGGTGTGGGTGCTGCAATAAATGCCGATAAATTTGCTGTGCTGTTTTAGCTGGACGATCTGCACGGTCACGTCGCATAGCTTCTACTACGTCGACAACAGCACTCGCCTTAGCCAGTTCACTGAGGTCAGCCCCACTTAACCCGCATGGATACCCACTACCATCCATACGCTCGTTAACCCCCCCAATCACCGCCTGGACAATACCCGCAGACAGCCATTGGCAGTTATGTAAACGGTCTAACAACAGCTGGACATGCTCACTGATCGCCTCTCGATGCTTAGCTTCAAAGTGCGGCGCCTTGAACAACACCTGAGGCACAAGCGCCTTGCCAAGATCGTGAATAAGACCGCTGGCCACTATCGCCTTGCGCAACTCACGGGGCATGCTGGCACCCACAAAATCGAGCAAATGCACAGCCACAGCAATACCGTGGCGCACTATTAAAGGCTCGGGAGATAAGCAACGTGAAGCAAATAGCAGCGCCTCACGATCCTCTTCATGAAGACCCAATATGCGATCAGCATAGCGGGAGAGCTGACGCCCATCGATATCGCTACCTTGTTGTAACGACAACAACTGTGTATCCAGATAGGCAGCGACTTTGACAAGCCGACGCGCCATAGGGGTCGCGTAGCGCTTGACATCACGCCGCCCAAGCAACTCTCCTGCACCGGATCGTTTGCTTGGCAGCGCGAACAGCGGAGAGGGCTGACGCTCGTTTTGTTCTTCTTTTTTATAGCGTGCCGCTTCGCGCTCTATTTCACACACGAAATACCAAATTTGCCGCTCTTGCTCCGCACTACACTCAACGAAGTTAAAACCGACGCGCAGTAGATGGCGCTCAGCGTCGGTTTTTTGATGACGAGCCTCTCCAAGCACTTCAAAGTAGGTGCCGTCGGGGAAGGTAAACGCCAACTTTAGCGGGCTAGCGGCTCCCGCTAGCAGCCCGCTAGCGGCCAATGGCAATTCAAGCTGGCAGCCGTCCTGGGATAAATCCCGCAGCTCACCCTCTATCTCGGCATCACCACCATACAAACCTGCCGACACCACCATCCCCATGCGCAGCTCAGCACGGAAGGACTCACGACGCTGCAGCACTTCCAACGATGCAGGATAATCACTGCAACACAAAAAGCGCCCCCCGGCCTGACGCGTCTCCGTCAGTTGCAGGAGCGGCGTTTGCAGCACTTTCCCCTGCGCCTGCCCGCGCAAGTAAAACGCAGCACCACCCTGTAAATGGTGAAGTAAATAGTCAACAGAGGAAAGATCCATCACCAATGCTTGGCCCTGGTGCTGCTCCATCAAGACAATGGGCTCTGGACGAGCTCCCGTCGCAGCAAGACAGAGCGAGACGCCACCGGTTTCGATCAAGGTATTCAGCAGAGACTCGATCACTGTTGTACTTACTATTGTTTCAAACTCATCCTGCTGCGCCACCATTCTCGCCTCGCTTACTCTTATGCGTTAATTAGTTCACCGCAAACTCGAGAAGCATATCAGATGCCCACAGCATGGCGTATGCACAAAAAGCCACCATTTTCATATTATTAGGCAAGCCATAGCAAACAAAGAGAGGAGGCTATATGGCTGACACTCCCAAGAACCAGAAAACAAAACGCCACGTCGGCAAGAGTAAAGTTTTTTAGCTGACTGCCGATACTGATATAGAAACACTTATTGATAAGCAAAATTCCAAGCTATGGCTGCCGCTCCACGCTGTTGCACTCCTAACTGGCTGCCAGAGCTGATCTTAAAGGAGGAACGTGCCCCATGAGCTCACTACCCACCGAAGCAACAACGCTGCAGTCATCAGGCTTAGCCCAGCTGAACCCAAGCCAACGGCTCGAAAACACTCTAGCTCAGCTAGCAACAACGAACACTCAGATTAAAAACATAGACATTAATGAGCAGGAAATATCATCCGAAGAGCTCGTCAAACCCATCCAGCGCATTAACGAGACAATGCGCCCACATGGCTTAGAATTCGAATTAAGCGAAGTAACATCACGCGTGATCACGCGGGTCATAGATAGGGAGTCTGGCGACGTCATACGCCAGATCCCAGCAGAAGAAGTACTCAAAATTGCCGAGCGACTTGAAGAAATGCAGGGACGAATAATCTCAATTGAAGCCTAATGCGTGACGTAGACAACCCTACACTTGCATGTTCATAACATCACGATATGCAGATACCAAACGATTGCGAACCTGAAGCCCCATTTGAAACGCAACGCTGGCCTTCTGCATGTCAACCATCACGTCATTGAGCTGCAAATCAGGATCACCCGCCTGAAAAGCCATCGCCTGACTGTTAGCCGTCTGCTGAAGTCGGTTAATGCGCTGAATCGAGGCCTGCAGCTCACCGCCAAAACCGCCCTGCCCGACAGCCGCTGACGCCTGCGCACCACTAAGGGGCTGCGTGGATGCCGCTTGGGTCGCCATGCCTTGCATCTGCTGTAGCGCAGCCTGTATTGCGGGAGTACTCATACGCTCACCTCAATTCGCAAAAAATATCTAATGCAAAAAGCCTAACACCAAAGCGCCCCGCCTCATACGGACAAATGCGCATAAAAAGCGAAGCTTATCGTTCCTTTATGCTCGACTAGTCACCGGATAATGACTGTCATCACAATTCCGCCTCATCTTTTTGGCGGATAACCGCGATCGACGGATATAGCCTATGCCTTCTTTGGTGATGCGCCTGGGCCGACACCAGTTTTGCCTGCCCCTCTGGAGGGTCGCATGAGCGAAACCGGTGCAACGGCAGGCCGTCAAAACAGTACGAATCAAGCCGCTCCCCGCAGTGGAAATATCAATAGTGGAAGCACCGGTAGTGGAAACACCGAACGCGACACCAGCGGCTCAGCTTTTGAGCGTACGCTGAAACAGCTGCGTGGCAATCCGCTAGTCGCACTGCTTATCGCAGGCGCCGCCTCAATTGCTATTGTGGCGGCTCTATTTATGTGGGCCAGCAGTCCCGAGTACCGCGTGCTGTATAGCAACCTAAGCGAAGCTGATGGTGGCAGCATCATCAATGAGCTCGATACCCGCGGCATTCCTTACCAGTTCAGCGAAGGCGGCCAGGCATTAATGGTGCCTAGTGATCAAGTCCACACACTGCGCCTGCAGCTTGCTGAGCAGGGGTTACCCCGTGGGGGCAACCTTGGCCTTGAACTAATGGACAGCCAGGCATTTGGGATTAGCCAGTTTGCCGAGCAAATTAATTACCAGCGAGGTCTTGAAGGTGAGCTTGCGCGCTCAATCGAATCGCTGGGGCCGGTGGAAAGCGTGAGAGTGCACCTCTCCATGGCCAAGCCATCAGTCTTTATTCGCGACCGTGAGCCAGCTAAAGCATCCGTTGTGATGACTCTTTTACCGGGCCGGGTTTTAGGTGAAGGCCAGGTCAGCGCGATCGTTCATATGGTTTCGGGCAGCGTGCCTGACCTAGCCGCTGAAGATGTCACGGTGGTTAATCAGGATGGCCGACTGCTGTCTGCCGAGACAAGCAACGGTAATGACCTGGATGGTTCACAGCTTGAATATATTGTCGAGGTTGAGCGCTCTTACCAGCAGCGTATTGAGCATATTCTAACGCCCATCTTGGGTCGTGATAATGTGCGCGCCCAGGTTGCAGCGCAAATCGACTTCTCTCGACGCGAGCAGACCTCTGAACGCTACGGGCCCAATCAGCCCCCCAACGAAGCAGCCGTACGTAGCCGCCAGTTGAGCCTTACATTTGACGGTGAAGACCCATTGGCCACCGGCATTCCAGGCGCGCTGAGCAACACGCCGCCAGGCACACTGCCCTCCCCCATCAACCAGCCGGAGGGCGAGGAAGAGGATGCTAATCAGCAAGAGGATGTGCCCCCCGAAGCGTTGCGCAACTTGCGTCAGGATGACGTCATCAACTACGAAGTTGATCGCAGCATTGAGCATGTCCAGCATCGCCTTGGTCAGATAGAGCGGCTATCCGCCGCGGTGGTCGTAAACTACCGTTCGGAAATGAACGATGAAGGCGAGTGGGTCGACGTTGCGCTAACCGATGAAGAAATTGCCCAGATTGAGCGTCTGGTTCGTCAAGCAATGGGCTTCTCGCAACTGCGAGGCGATGAAGTGGAGGTCGTCAACTCTCCCTTCGCGCGCAGTGTCGAGGAAACCGCGGAGGTCGAATGGTGGAAAGATCCCAGCGTTCTGTCACTGGCTGGCAAGGTAGGTCGCTACCTATTGGTTGCCCTGGCGATTCTATTGCTCTACCTGCTGATTTTGCGCCCCTTAATTAAACGCTATACCCAAACACCGGTTATGGCGGCAGCAACGCCCGGCGGCACGCTGGCCGCCAGCGTAGGCGGTGAAGATGATGACGAAGAAGGCGAAGAGCCATCAGGCGAGAGCGATGAGACCTACGCCAAGCCGAAGCGTCGGCGTAAAACCTCACTCTATGAGCATAACCTCAATGACCTGCGTGAAATGGCTCAAGAAGACCCCCGCATGGTCGCGATGATCATTCGTAGCTGGATGAATGCCAATGAGTAGTTCAATTGCTGAAATGAACGGGGCTCGCAAGAGCGCCATCTTATTGCTTGCACTCGATGAAGACAGTGCCGCTGAGGTCTTTAAATACCTCGGCGCTGCGGAAGTGCAAGAAATCAGTATGGAGATGGCCCGGCTGAACCAGGTCTCCCATGACGACATGAAGGCGGTGCTCGAAGCATTCCATAAAGAGACCGAAGAGTTTGTAGCGCTTAATCTTAACTCCAGCGATCACATTCGCTCAGTGCTGACCAAAGCACTGGGCAGCGAACGCGCGACGAGTCTGATTGAAGATATTCTAGAGACCACTGGCAATAATTCGGGCATTGACGCGCTTAACCTCATGGAAGCCTCCATGGTGGCCGAACTCATTCGCGACGAGCACCCGCAAATTATCGCAACCATTCTAGTTCACCTGGATCGTCATCAAGCCTCCGACATCCTCGAGCTATTCGAGGAAAAACTGCGCAATGACGTGGTTCTTCGTATCGCTACTTTCAGCGGCGTTCAGCCCGCCGCACTGCAAGAGCTGACCGAAGTACTCACTAGCATGCTGGACGGTCAGAACCTCAAGCGCAGCAAAATGGGCGGCGTAAGAACCGCGGCCGAGATCCTCAACTTGATGAACTCCTCCCAAGAAGAGACCGCCATCGAGACCGTGCGTGCGCACAGCGAGGATTTGGCTCAGAAAATTATCGACGAAATGTTCTTGTTCGAGAATCTGCTCGACCTCGACAACCGCGCTATTCAAATGGTGCTCCAAGAAGTCGATACCAACTCGCTGGTGGTGGCCCTTAAAGGGGCTCAGGACGCCTTGGTGGACAAATTCCTGCGCAATATGTCACAGCGCGCTGCCGATTTAGTTCGTGAAGATATGGAAGCCCGCGGCCCGATCCGCGTCTCTCAGGTGGAAACCGAGCAGAAGGCTATATTGCAGGTCGTTAGGCGCTTAGCTGATTCTGGTGAAATCGTCTTGGCAGGTGGAGACGACGAGTATGTCTAATACTCACTCGCCGAAATTTGATCGCCATGGCGATTGGCGCCGCTGGCAAATGGAAGAACTGGCGTCCACGAAGAGTAGCCATGCCTCAGAGGGCGAGGTACCCACGGCCCATCAACGCAAAGTACAGGCGGCACAAAAAGCGGCTGAACTGGCACGCCAACGTGAAGAGGATGAGCGCCAGGCACTGCACGAGCGTATTCGTCAGCAAGCCGAAAAAGAGGGCTATGACGCAGGCTTTGAGCAGGGTCGCAAAGAGGGGTTGGAAAAGGGGTTAGCAGACGCTGCCGAACAGGCCAAAAAAGAGCTAGAAGCACAAATCCACAAGACCGTTGCGCCGCTGGAAACACTGGGCAAACAGTTTTCAAATGCGCTTGAACGACTTGATGACACCATCGCCTACGACCTGGTTGAGTTAGCACTGGCCACCGGCAAACAACTTGCTAGCGATGCCCTACAGGACACACCTGAACAAGTTTTGGCCATTGTCCGCGAGCTTCTGCACACCGAGCCTCCCTTGGTAGGCCAGCAACGTCTTTGGCTTAACCCCGATGATCACGCTTTAGTAGAGGAGCACTTGGGTAATGAGCTCAGGGCCGCCAATTGGAAGCTCCAGCCTGATGACCAACTGGCCCGTGGCGGGTGCCGGGTAACCAGTGCTCAGGGTGAAATTGACGCAACCTTTGAAAGCCGTTGGCACGCTATTCAAGCCCAATCGCGCAAACGCGGTCTCAATTCTCCACCCTCCTCTAACGTCCCTTCATCCTAGGCGGATACGCTATGGCAGATACCACCTGTCCCCATCAACATCGCTGGAATAAGGCATTGCGACGCACGCAGCAGCGTGTTAGCCATCTGCCTCGCTACCGCAATAACGGCCGCGTCATTCGTGCGACGGGAATGGTGATTGAAGTGGTTGGGCTACGTGTGGCGGTGGGTAGCGCCTGTCGGATTGAATTGCCGGGCAGCGACGGTCGCTTGTCCGACAGCGATAGGCATGCCGAAGCGGAAGTCGTCGGCTTTTCTGGTGATAAGCTATTCCTGATGCCCTTGGAAGAGGTCATAGGGCTAATGCCTGGCGCTCGCGTCGCGCCTCTTGATGAAAGCGGCAACAACAGTGCCCGCCGCTTCCCGATGGGCGATAGTCTGCTGGGCCGGGTACTGGATGGCAATGGCAATCCGCTTGATGATCGGGAGGGCATCGATGAGATACCTCGAGCAACACTCAGCTCGCCGCCGCTTAATCCGCTTTCTCGCGCGCCAATTGATGCGCAAATTGACGTAGGCATTCGCGCTATTAATGCGCTGCTTTGCGTAGGTCGCGGTCAGCGTATGGGGCTATTTGCAGGCTCCGGTGTGGGCAAGTCAGTATTGCTAGGCATGATGGCACGCTACACCAAGGCCGACGTCATTGTGGTGGGCTTGATTGGTGAGCGGGGCCGTGAAGTACAAGACTTTATCGATAACATTTTGGGCCCTGAGGGTCGACGGCGTGCTGTCGTCGTCGCCGCCCCCGCTGATACCTCACCGCTACAGCGCTTACAGGGTGCCGCGTATGCGACTCGCCTGGCAGAAGGTTTTCGTGACGAAGGTCGTGATGTCCTGCTGATCATGGATTCGTTAACCCGGTACGCCATGGCACAGCGGGAAATTGCCCTGGCCATTGGTGAGCCACCCGCTACTAAAGGTTATCCGCCGTCGGTTTTTGCAAAGCTGCCCGGCTTAGTGGAGCGCGCAGGTAATGCTGAGCGTGGTGGTGGTTCCATTACGGCGTTTTATACCGTGCTAACCGAGGGCGATGATCAACAAGATCCTATTGCCGATTCTGCTCGCGCCATTCTAGACGGGCATATCGTGCTGTCGAGAACGCTAGCGGAAGCAGGTCATTATCCGGCCATCGATATTGAAGCTTCAATTAGCCGCGCAATGACCTCCATCGCCTCAGCCGATCAGCTTCAGGAAGCGCGAGTGTTCAAACAGCTCTTCTCGCGCTACCAGCGTAACCGGGATCTTATCAGCGTGGGGGCCTACAGCCCTGGCCATGATCCCCAGCTCGACGAAGCAGTGAAACGCTTTCCATCGTTGGAAAACTTCCTTCAACAGAATATTGATGAGTGTGCAACGCTTGTCGATGCTCGCCAAGCGCTGCACGCACTGGTAGGAGGACGCACATGAGCACTTCCCAGCTCGAAATGTTAACCGACTTAGCCAGAGGTGCCCGCGACCAAGCGGGTAAAGTACTGGCACAAGAGCGACAAACGGAGCAACAAACGACCGCTCAGTTACAGTCGCTACTGAGCTATCGGGCGGAGTACGCTGAGCGCTTGCAGAAAGCGATGCGTGACGGCATTGACCCTGCCACTATGTACAACTATCAGCAGTTCTTAGCCTCTTTGGACGCGGCCCTAAGCCGCGCTCGACAAGCGTTAGCGTCTCAACAGGCAAGCGTTGAACAGAGTAAAAAGAACTGGCAACAAGAGCAGCGAAAGCTCTCTTCCTACGATACACTGGCGTCGCGTCGACTACTTGAAGAGCACCGCCGCAGTGAACGTCATGAACAAAAAACTAACGATGACTTGGTGACAAGCCGCGCGGCTCGTCAGCATAACGACACTCCGCATTAGCGGGGCCAGGGAACTGAACATGAACATTCACCAGTTGCTTTCGGTCAGCCAAAATTCGCCTCAGACGCAGTCTCAAGGCACTTTCGGCCAACAAGACACAGCTAAGGGCGTATTTCATCAAACGCTGTTGCAAGCGTCTGGCGCTCAGCGATTATCAGCGTCTGCTTTCAGTGAAGCTGCTGCTTCTCATACGCCGCGATCGCAAGCTCAGCTAAATGAACTCAGCTCTCTTTTGTCGGATGCATCAGCTGACGATGTAGAAAATTTGAGTGAAGTCCTGCAAACCCTGGGACTGGATGTCAGTGAGCGCGATTTGTCTGAATTATTGGCTCAGTTGCAACAGCCGAGCTCAGAGGTCAGCCTAGAAACGCTAGGTCTAGATGCTGGAGAAGCATTGACTCCCCTTGACGAAATTGCCGGCCGTCTCGCGCTAATGGCATCTTTTACGGAAAGCAGGCCTGAGTTGGCTTCACCCGCTGCCCCAGCCACGCTGGAAGCAATCGCTGAACAGTTAAATATTAGTCAATCGGAAGCGGCACAGCTGGTCGATTCCAAGGGACTCAAGACAATTGCCCAGTATCTAAGTATGGATAAAAGTGGGCCTGGGCAGTCTATCGACCCAGCCGCGCTGGAAGCCATTGCCGATCAGTTAAATATTAATCAAACGGATGCTGCGCAGCCTATCGTCCCAGCAGAGCTGAAGGTCGTCGCTGAGCAGTTAAATATTAGTCAAACGGAAGCAGCACAGCTTGCCTCCGCGCTAAATGCGCTGGCTGGTCAGCTACAAAGTGCCTCCCCCCAATCAGCAGAGTCGGCTCAGTTAACCAATGTCCGCTCGCCTGTTGCCGAGCTCCAGGCAGCCCTAAGGCCACAACCTGATACGTTCTTTACTCAAATGAACACTGGTAATGCAGCTCAGCAGATTAACTCCCCCACTGCAGCCACCCAGATCAGCAGCGAAGCCCTGATGTCCGCTCTATTGACAGGAGACGGGGCTTCGAAAGCAAGCCCAAGCAGTGAGCACTTGCTTACTGGATTATCGTTAAATACCGGCAGCAGTCCGTTAGCTACATCGCAATCTAGCCAGGGCTTTTCGCCCACTGTCACGCCGACAGCGGCCACTTTAGCGACACCTGTCACCAGCCCCGCCTGGCCACAGCAGCTAAGCCAGCAGTTAGTGCAGATTTCACAGCGCGGTGGCGAGCAGCACGTTCAGATGCAATTGAACCCTGCAGAATTAGGGCCGCTGTCTATCTCCCTGAAGTTTGGTGAACAGGGGGCGCAAGCGCACTTTTTGTCCGCCCATGCCCAGGTACGCCAAGTGCTCGAACAAGCGATTCCCCAGCTGAGGGAAGCGCTGGCTGAGCAAGGCATTTCGCTAGGCGAGACATCGGTTGGCGAACAGCGTGACCCCAACGAGCAGGCTTTTGCTCAATCAGGCGGCAAACAGGGTGCCGAGGCTGGGAGCGGCAACGGCGATATAGGCTTGGATGAATCACTTACCCAAAGCACCGAGCGCAGCCCGCTAAGACTGGATGGGCGGGTCGATCTATACGCCTAAGCATTGACAGAGTGCATGACCATTCTAGAACTACGTCGATTAATACGCTCATAAATACGTACGTGAAATAGCTAAACCAAAAGATAGGCTTACCAAATAAGCCTGTTCATTTCATCACCAGCATGCGCTTTAGGCATAATACATTGCTAGTGATACGCATGGAGTTCACAGGAATCGCAAATGGCAGAAAAAAGCGGCGGGTCAAAAAAACTGCTCTGGATAATGATCATCCTGGTCTTGCTGTCGTCAGCAGGCGCAGCGGCAGCTATTTATATGGTAATGGATCAGCGTGATGACGGTTCAGAAGACGCTGAGATGCAGCAAGCGATGGAGCGCGAGCCGCCTATTTTTATGCGTATTGAACCCTTTACCGTCAATCTTGCCGATGACAGTTATGGTTCACGCTTGCTCTATACAGGCGTGACTCTTCGTGTGGGTAATGAAGAGAGTAAAACCATTCTAGAAGAGCATATGCCTCAAGTACGCAGCCGTTTGCTGATGCTGCTATCCGGCAAGCAGGCTGATGAACTTACTTCCTCGGAAGGTAAGCAGCAGCTTGCACAAGCGATTGTTGATCGACTCAACGTCCCGCTGACGGAGAATCAGCCGCCACTTGATTTGCGTGAAGTTTTATTCACCGAATTTATTGTGCAATAACCTCGGGAACTGGAGCCGTTCATGTCACAGGACGATCTACTGTCCCAGGAAGAAATAGATGCCCTGCTAAAGGGCGTTAGTGGAGACGATGAGCCATCGGCTTCATCTTCCCATGCGTCAGATGAAGCCCGGGTTCGCCCTTACGATCCGTCGACCCAGCATCGCGTTATTCGTGAGCGTTTGCATGCGCTTGATTTTATCAACGAGCGCTTTGCTCGCTACTTTCGTACTGGCCTGTTTAACCTACTGCGGCGTAGCGCGGACATTACCGTCGAGTCAGTTCGCTATCAAAGCTTTAGCGAGTTCTCACGTAATGTTCCCGTGCCTACCAACCTGAACATTGTGTCAATGAAGCCACTGCGGGGTTCAGCGCTCGTCGTATTCCCCCCCAATCTCGTTTTTATGGTGGTGGATAACCTTTTCGGTGGTGACGGTCGTTTTGTCACTAAATCGGACGGCCGGGAGTTCACTAATACTGAACAGCGTATTATCCAGCGCCTGCTCAATCTCGCTATTGAGGCATACCAAGAGGCCTGGAAAGTCGTTTATCCGCTGGATGTCAGTTTTTTACGCTCAGAAGTGCAATCAAAGTTTGCCAACATTACCAACTCACCCAATGAAATTGTGGTGAACACCAAGTTCAACATTGAAGTGGGCAACCTATCTAGCAATTTTCAGATATGCATGCCGTACGCCATGATTGAGCCGCTACGCGACTTACTAGCTAACCCAATTAATGACAGCAATCACGACCAAGACGGCAGTTGGTCACGCCGAATGGCAAGTGAGCTGCGTCAGTCGGAAGTGGAGCTAGTCGCTGAATTTGCTCAGATACCCAGCCGTATCGCCCATGTGATGGGATTGAAAAAAGGCGACGTGCTGCCGTTAGACATTCCAAGTTCAATCACCGCAAGCGTTGACGGGGTGCCCGTCATGGAGTGCGAGTACGGAAGTCAACGTCAACAGCATGCACTGCGTGTGTTACATATGATTGACCATGCCGCTATGAATAATGCATCGTCCAAGGACTTCATTAAAGGGTCTACGCGACAGAAAGCCAAGGAATCCAAAGCATGACTGATCCCAATAAGCCTGATCAGAACGTCTCTGACGACGATTGGGCGGATGCCATGTCCGAGCAAGAAGAACCCACCTCCAGCGCCGATGCTGCCAGCGAAGAGGAAGATCCTTGGGCAGCCGCAATGGCGGAACAAGAAGCTGCTGAAGAGAGCGAAGAAGAGACAGCTGCTGCCCCAGAAGAGCCCAAAGCACCTGCAGCGAAAGCGGCAAGTGAGGATGTCTTCCGCCCGTTGAGCCCAGACAGCGGCTCTTCCCAGGCGCGTGAGCTCGAGATGATCATGGATATCCCGGTGAAGCTCACCGTGGAACTCGGCCGTACAAAGCTCACTATTAAGCAGTTACTGGAGTTGGCGCAAGGGTCTGTTATTGAGCTTGAAGGACTCGCCGGAGAGCCGATGGATATCTTGATTAACGGCTACTTGATTGCTCAAGGCGAAGTTGTCGTGATCGAAGATAAGTACGGCATTCGGATTACTGAAATCATCACGCCTTCTGAACGTATTCATAAATTGAACCGATGAGCGTTGCAACCTCTTCGACTCAGAATGGTTCGCTCGATGCGCTAGGTAACGGTGGCGAGGCATTGGTAGGCATGGCCGTTTTGGGCAAGACTGCCGCGGCTTTAGCTCTCGTTATTGCGATCATTTTAATCTGTACAGCGCTTTTAAAGCGCTGGAGCAACCATACCACTCGCCATGGCGCCCACCTGCGCATTGTGGGCAGTACGGCTGTGGGAAATCGTGAGCGTATCGTGATTGTTGAAGTAGAAGATACCTGGTTGGTTGTTGGCGTGGGAGGTGGCCGAATTACTAAACTCCACGAGCGCCCGGCCCCTGAAGAGCGCCCGCCAACCGCATCAGCTCCGCCTTCCTCACGCTTTGCGCGTCGTTTATCCAAAGCGCTAGCCGCAGGCCGTCGCGACTCGTCTGCGCCCACCGATCCACATCAGACGCCATGAGGTACCGGATGCACCTTTTTTGGCCCTGTGTTTTGAAGAACCTTTTTTTGAAGAGCCATGTTTTGAATAGCAAAACGGCTAAACCGTTCATGATGTGGCTTGTGTTTGCTGTCGCGTGTTTTATAGCCAGCCCTGTGCATGCACAACAGATTCCCGGCATTATTTCTCAGCCGCTTGATGACGGGGGCCAGCAGTGGTCATTGTCGCTGCAAACCCTGCTTTTCCTAAGTTCTCTAGCGTTTTTGCCCTCCATGCTGCTGATGATGACGAGCTTCACTCGTATCATCATTGTGCTTAGCCTATTGCGGACAGCGATGGGCACCCAGGCAACGCCGCCCAACCAAGTGTTGTTAGGGATTGCGCTTTTTTTAACTTTTTTTATCATGTCCCCTGTGTTGGCCCAGGTATATGACAACGCCTGGGTTCCGTTGACTAATGAGACAATAAATTTTGAAGAATTTTTACTGCTGGCTCAGGATCCATTTCGGGAATTTATGCTCGCTCAAACCCGAGAGCCGGATCTGGCACTGTTTGTTCGCTTAGCCGATGTGGGGCCAATGCAAGGCCCGGAAGAACTGCCAATGCGTGTCTTGCTGCCAGCCTTTGTCACCAGTGAACTGAAAACGGCCTTTCAAATCGGTTTTACCATTTTCATTCCGTTTTTGATCATTGACCTCGTGGTGGCCAGCACATTGATGGCATTGGGGATGATGATGGTTCCGCCCATCACTATCTCATTACCTTTTAAACTGATGCTGTTTATTTTAGTGGATGGTTGGCAGCTTATTATTGGCTCGATGGCAGAAAGCTTTTACATGATATAGCGCTTTCTACTGCACATTGATTATATAGCCCACAGGAAACCCAGCTATGACACCCGAAATGGTGATGAGCATTGCTTATCAAGGAATGCGTGTAACGCTCCTGCTTGCTGGCCCCATGCTGTTAGCGGCGCTGTTCACCGGCCTTCTCATCAGCCTGTTTCAAGCAGCGACTCAGATAAATGAAATGACACTAACCTTTATTCCTAAAATTCTGGCTGTGTTCGCGGTGTTGGTATTAGCAGGCCCATGGCTGATTGGCTTAATTACCGATTTTACTCACCGCCTATTTACTAATATCCCCAGTATGGTGATGTAGCGCTATGGTGGAAGTCACTTTCGCACAGCTGCAAGGGTGGCTAGTGGCTTTTTTATGGCCGTTTGCGCGCATTACAGCTTTCATGGCAGCATCGCCTCTATGGGGCCACTCCAGCGTTCCCAACCAAGCCAAAGTAGGTTTGGCAGCCTTAATTGCCATTGTCATCGCGCCGATTTTACCAGCTATGCCGGATATAGCTGTAATGTCCTGGGCAGGCGTGGGGATTATGATCGAACAGATTCTAATCGGCTTGGCGATGGGGCTCGTCATGCATATCATGTTTGCGGTTGTTCAAGCGGCAGGGGATTTTATCGGTCTGCAAATGGGCCTAGCGTTTGCGAGCTTTTTTGATGCATCGAGTGGTACCAATATTATGGTGCTCTCGCGCATTCTCTACATGATCACTCTGCTCATGTTTTTGGCCATGAATGGTCATCTAATGGTGCTTGAAACCTTGATTATGAGCTTCCAAACGTTGCCCATTGGCATTGGGACGTTCAACCCAGATGCGTTTATTTTGTTATCTCGTTATGCGGGCACGATTTTTGCGTCGGGAATGTTATTGGCGCTACCATTGGTGGGATCCCTGCTGACCATCAACCTGGCGCTGGGCATACTGAACCGTTCTGCCCCCCAGCTCACCGTCTTCAATATTGGCTTTCCTACCTCTCTTATCGTGGGGCTAATATTAATGATGGTGCTCATGACCGACATTAACCGCTTTCTACAGCGGTTGTTTACGCAAGGCCTAGAGTTTATGCAGACGTTAATCGAAACGATGGCGCCCTTAAACTAACAAACCCATGCTGTAGGTGAAAGGTTTCACATAAGCATGGGTTAAAGTTTGTTTGAGCAATACGCAAAGTGATCAAGCAATAGCAAAAAGCGGATCTATTACATATAGTTCAACAGCGATAAGCCTTTAATATCCACAAACGTTTTCTGTGCCGCTTGCAAACCCACTTGACGCAAGCTGTATTCAGAAATGGCCTCGGCATAATCAAGGTCTACCAAATCAGATAACGTCTCCGTATAGTTCATCATCCTATTGCCCCCTACAACATCCACAACGTCAAGCTCATTAACCCGTGCCCCTACTGAAGCCAGCACCGTTGAAACATTATCTAGCGCATTATCCAAATCACGCATTGAGGTATTCAGGGTATTACGCAGGTCAGCTTTTTTAGCGTCGGTGTCGGCCGGATTTTCCAAAACGCGAATGGCTTCTTCCATGCTACGGAAGAGATTGGGCTCGCGTTGTTCGCCACCTGCTTGCGCGACTAGAATCGAGTCTCCAGCAGCAGGCGTACCTTCTAAATCAATTGACACACCGCCGTAGGTTACTTGCTGAGCAGAGTCGCCCAAATTACCTGTATAACCTTCAGTTTGAACTGCATTCCAGTCAGTGCCATCAAATGTCTCGATGTCGAATGTATCAGCAGGGGTGTTAAAGGTTATACGGAAATCTGTTCCATAATCTGCATCATTAACATCGCGTATCTGCGGCCCGCGAAATGTCACATTGCCACTATTCAGACTGCCGTCATCTTTCTTTGCTTCTGCCACGTAGCCGGCACTGCTAGGTACGCTTTTGAAAATGGTGTCGCCATTGTCCGCGACCTTGACCAACCTCGTAGAGTCGATTTGCTGTTCGCGTACATTAAAGTCCCCTTGATACTGCACGTTACCGCTGGCATCTTTCGTGAAGGGCTGAGCACTGTCTTTATAGCCGCCAAAAAGATAGCGCCCGTTACCATCGGTGGCATTGGCCTGACCGATCATCGTTTCATAGATGCCTTTGAGCTCGCTGGCAACGGACTCACGGTCAACGTCACTTAACGTATCGCTAGAGGCCTGAACCAGACGTCCTTTTGCGCTATCAATTGCATCGACAATACTTCTCAAAATGCTATCAGTTTGTGATAGCGAGTTGCGCGCAGAAATGCGTGAATCAGCATATTGCTGAGTAATCGCTTGTGACTGATCCACGCCCACTGCACGCGATGCTGCCTGCGGGTCATCAGAAGGATTAACTACACGCCGACCACTGGCAATCTGCTGGCTGACCTTCGACAGATTGCCCTGCTGACGGTTTAAGGACGCGGTACTCTGCTCAAACATGGTAACAGTACTAATACGCATAATTTATGCTCCTAAATTAGCCACGCAGGTTCAAAATGGTGTCTAAAAGCGACCCCGCCGTATCTATGACACGCGCATTAGCTGCATAGTACTGCTGATATTGAAGGAGATTAGCCAACTCTTCATCCAAGTTGACACCAGACTCTGACTGTTGCACTGCGCGGAGCTGATCAGTCAAGCCTTGTCGCGCCTCCAAATTAACCTGCGTGATATTAGTCCGGTTACCCACATCACTGACCATTGATGCGTACGCACCACTTACCGAGGCACGTCCGCCGACAACATCCTTACTTTGCAGATTTTGCAGAGCCAGAGCGTTGCGGTTATCGCCTGAACTAGCATCACTAAGGCTGATATCCAGGCTAGCTGTACTACCTGTCTCAGGAAGTGTATCAAGGGTAAAGCTAAGACCGTCAATAGTGACGATATCACCTTCTGCCAGGGTGTCCGTTCCTGGAGTAAAAGGCTCGCCATTTCGGGTGACGGTTGCCGCTGGAGTAACTGACAAGCCACCGGCATCGTCAACTTCTATCTCATATTCGTCATTGGTGGCAAAAGCACCGCTTGCAGCACTTAGTTGACTGATATCCAAGTCACCTTCACGTTCAACCAAGCTAGCTGCCGCAATCTTATCGAGGTCGGCGATACGCGTATCCATACCGCCAGCAGCGCGACGCACCGGCTGGATTTCAAAACGATCACCGCCTGCGACAGAATTACCGCTGTTAAACGCAACCGTTACGCCGCCAAAGGTGATTTCACCCTCGCCAGCTGCAGCATCCCATTCAGATAGATCAACAAAGTCAGCATCATCAGGATCCGTGCTATCAAGCACGTCACCAGTATCATTACGCGTTACAGTAGGAGTGCCAGACGCATCGAATGAAACGGTGTAATCCGTGGCACGCAGTTTATCGACGGTTGCTGGGTCGAACTCTATCGACGTCAGCAGATTCGGGTCGCTGTTGCTTGTATAACCATAACCCTGAGGAGAGCGGGTCGCGAAGAAGTTTTCCCCTTGGTCACCGTTAAGATCCACTCCCTGTTTGTGCTGCTCATTGAAAGCAGTCGCTAAGGAGACAGCGAGTTGACCAATTTGGTTTTGGGTTTTATCCAGCGTTTCTGAACGGAAAGCCATTAATCCGCCCAAGGTTCCGCCCGTTATCGTTGATTCATCCAGCTGAACCGAATTACCGCCACCATCAATATAACCCACAACGGTACGCTGAGGATCGTAATCAGCCTGTCTAGCTTCTAGCTTAAAGGTATCCGCCCCTGTCACCAGCGGCTGCCCGTTAGGCAAACTAATATTGTAAGTCTTGCCATCCTGTATATTCAGGCGCAGATCCATGCGCTCATTGAGCTCAGAGACAAGATGATCGCGCTGATTAAGCAGGCTATTGGGTGCTTCTCCCGTACGCGCTCGAGCCAACGCAATTTCTTTATTTAATCCGGCAATTTGCTCAGTAGTGTTATTGATTTGAGTAACTTCATCTTTAATTTGCCCGTTTATGTTGCCCTGCATATCTTGCAGATAGCCGTCAAAAGAACGGAACTGGGCACTCAACGTATTAGCGGTACCGAGTACCCCCTGACGTGCAGCCGGGTCAGATGGAGCACTGGCTAAATCTTCTATTGAGGAGAAGAATTTTTGCATTAACGGAGATAAACCCGCTTCTCGGTCTGCCAGCAGGCTATCGATCTGTGACACTTGCTGATTGTACGTTGATAAAGCACTTGACTGTGTTTTGGCGTTATTTAACTGGCTGGCCACGTAAGTGTTGAACTGCCTTTCAATATCATTGACCTTCACGCCTTTACTGCCAGCGCTACCCTCGCCAAGCATGGTAATCTGGCGATTGTAGCCAGGCGTTAACATATTGCTGGCATTGTTACTAACAGTATTCAGGGCATTCTGTGCGGCATTGAGGCCGCTTAAGCCGATCGAAAACATGCTCATGGTTCAATTCCTTAGGCCGATACCTATCATTACTTCAATTATCGGCGCTGCACAGAAAAACTTGAGGAAAGGGCTAGCGAGCGTCAGCCAGGAAATTTCCCTCAGCGTTAAGCGGCCCCATGGTATTCATCACTGCGACTAACTTTTCAGCGTAGAGCGGATCAGTTGCATACCCACCTGCCTGCAGCTCACGCGCGGCCTGCTCAGCGGTGGGTGCTTGAACAACCCCAGCATAGCGAGGGTTATTGCCGATTAGGCTGGCATAGTCAGTAAAAGCGTGTTCAAACGAGTCGTAGACACGGAAGGTGTCAACCACCTGCGTTCGCCGCCCATTAATATACTCATGAGTCACAATATCGGTGGTTTCACCCTGCCAATGGCTACCGGCTTTGATACCAAACAGGTTATGACTATTGTTGCCATTGCGAGTCGCAATTTCGTGCCGTCCCCAGCCTGTTTCTAACGCCGCCTGGGCCAAAATGAGTTCCGCAGGAACGCCGGTGGACGCACTGGCCGCTTGAGCGGGTGCCGCTAACGTTTGAATAAACTGATCTACGTGAGCAGAGGCCGTCGTTTGCGCTAGCGGGTTTAGCGCAGATTCATCCACCGCTCTACCCTTCTCGACACCTTGGCGAATGGCCTCTAGCTCGGCTAAGAATCGACCGCTGCCCTGCTCATGCTGGGTTTCAATCGTGTCAGGATTAGCCGCGAATGAATCGTCAAGCACACGCGGGGTGCCGCGGGGAATACCTGCTATCAATGCTTGCAACTCTTGATCCGCATCTGGCCGCGCTTTTGAGATGGCTCCTTGGCGCTCCAGTTGCTCAACAAGCACATCTGCAAGGCCCATTCCACGCGAAGCCATCACCTGTGACCACTGTTGATCCAGCATCGATTGATAGGTATCCGTCGCACTACTGTTCATCAGTCCTGAACTGGGTGTTGCGTCACGCATACTCTTCATCATCATCTGAATAAATAGCGCTTCAAACTGCTGGGCTGCACCACCCACACCAGCCTCAGGATCGACTCGTGCATTGTGTTGGAGCCGCTGAAAGCCGTTCATGTCCAGGGCGAACTGACTGGTCATATCACTCGCGCTCATTAAATGACCTCCAGTTCTGCACGTAGCGATCCCGATGCTTTTAACGCCTCCAGAATCGACATCAAGTCTTGAGGGGTAGCGCCCAACGCATTCAATGCATTGACCACTTCGTTGAGCTGGGCACCCTCTACAATTTGCAGATAAGCCTCTTGCTGCTCAATATCAATATCTGCGTCGGGCACCACAACCGTTTCGCCCTCGCCAAACGGATTCGGCTGGCTAACGCCAAACTGGGTATCAATCATGATAGACAGACTGCCGTGAGCTACGGCTGCTTCACGCAGTGTGACGGCACTGTTCATCACTACCGAACCGGTACGTGAGTTCAGCACAACGCGTGCCGGAGCCTCCGTAGGTGTGACCTGAACGTTTTCAATGCGTGCCATAAAGTTGACCCGCGCATTATCATCAGTAGGACCGTCAAGGGCGATTACTCGGCCATTACGTGCATATGCCACCGACTGGCCAAACTCGTTATTGATCGCCGTTACCATGCGCTGAACGGTGCCAAAATCAGAGTCGTTAAGCTGTAATTCAAGCATGCCACCATTACCACCTAGGTTAAGCGGCACTTCCTTCTCAACCAGTGCGCCATTGGGAATACGCCCCGATGCCTGCTGATTGATTTGCACACTACTGCCACCCGCTTGGGCGCCAGCGCCACCCACGAGCATGTTGCCTTGGGCAATAGCATAGGTATCACCATCGGCCCCCTTTAAAGGTGTCATCAACAGCGTGCCGCCGCGCAAGCTACGTGCGTTGGCTATCGACGAAACGACTATATCTAGACGCTGGCCCGGCATTGAGAACGGAGGAAGATCAGCGGTCACCATCACCGCAGCTACGTTGCGCAGTTGCAAGTTCGTGCCTGCAGGCACGGTCACCCCAAGCTGGGACAACATATTAGTCAGGCTTTGGCTGGTAAAGGGCGCCTGGGTCGTTTGGTCGCCGGTACTGTCGAGGCCGACGACCAAGCCATAGCCGACCAGTTGGTTATCTCGAACGCCGGCAAAGCTCGCCAGTTCACGAACGCTTTCCGCCTGAACAGGCATAGCCAGCGCGCACATTAGCGCTAAGGTGGTCAGTTGAATAAGCCCGGCGTTGATGGCTTGCCGACAATTAATCCACACATTTCTTAACCGCATCACGATAACCCGCTGTCCCGCATTCATTGGTCGACCTGCCATTGAAGGGCCTGCCTGGCGTAGCTCTGTCATTGATGGCTCCCCATAGAGCTAGAACGGCGAGACGTTTAAGAAGAAACGTTGTAGCCAACCCATGTGCTGCGCTTCATTAATATAGCCGTCACCGACATACTCAATTCGCGCATCCGCTACCTGAGTGGAAGGAACGGTGTTTTGAGCGGTAATCGTACGTGGGTTAACCACGCCGGAAAAACGAATAAACTCAGTTCCCTGATTAATGGCAATTTGCTTCTCGCCACGCACACGTAAATTGCCGTTATTCATTACTTCTAACACCGAAACCGTGATAGTACCGGTAAAGGAGTTATTGGCCTGTGACCCACCACTACCGGTAAAGTCGTTTTCACCTGAAATATCAAAGCCATATTCTGCAAGCGTATCAAGGACATCAGGCAACTGTGTTAACTCCAGGCTAGCGCTACCGCTACGCCCTGCATTGGATTGCGAATTTTTGCTCGCACTGACCTCCTCATCCAACACAATGGTCAAGATGTCGCCCATGGCGCGCGGCCGACGATCTTCAAAAAGTGGCTGATAACCTTGCCTAGCCTGGTAAATAGAGCCATTGGGGATGGGTGGCGGGCGATCAACAATGCTGATCTGCTCTTGCTCACCCACCACTGAAGCTCTTGGAACTTGAGCGCAGCCGGCTACAACCAATAAAAAAAGCACCAGTCCTACTAGCGCAATACGACGTGACATGTGGTGCAACTCCAGCATAACGCAACCTATAAGTAAGCCCGGTGAGTAACAACCGTTACAGCTGGCTTAAGCGTGCCAACATTTCATCGCTAGTGGACACCGCTTTGCTATTAATTTCATAGGCTCGCTGGGTCTGAATCATATTGACCATTTCTTCAACGACATTGACGTTAGACGTTTCAACATAGTTTTGAAACAACCGCCCAGCGCCATTTGCACCCGGTATATTTTCATTAGGCGCGCCAGAGGCGCCTGTCTCTAAATAGAGGTTGCCGCCGATGCTTTGCAAACCTGCTGGATTAATAAAGGAACTGACGGTTATTTGCCCCACCTGATTGTCGACCGCGACACCAGGCTGACTAACGCTCACCGTACCGTCTTCACCGATACTCACTGACAGAGCATTAGCCGGCAAAAAGATAGCGGGCTCAATCGGGTAACCGTTGGCGGTTACCATTTGCCCGTTTTCATTGAGCTGAAAACTACCGTCACGGGTATAACCCGTCGTTCCGTCGGGCATCAAGACTTTAAAAAAGCCTTGGCCATTGATGGCCAGATCGCGGGAGTTGCCGGTTTCCTCCAGCCCACCCTGGGTATGCAGGCGCTCCGTGGCCACAGCACGCACACCGGTACCGATCTGCATGCCTGATGGCAGACGATCCTGAATATTATTCTGAGCGCCCGGTTGACGCATATTTTGATATAGCAGGTCTTCAAACACCGGACGTGAGCGTTTGAAACCATTGGTGCTTACGTTAGCTAGGTTGTTCGAAATCACGTCTAGCTTTGTTTGCTGCGATTCCAAACCGGTTTTAGCGGTCCACAATGACTTAATCATAATTAAACTCCCTTGGCCGACTGATTAGCATCAGTGCTGAATGACCAACATTAACCTTGAATGGACAGGATGCCGTTGGCACGCTGGGCGTTTTCGTCGGCCGTACTCAGCACTTTCATCTGCATATCGTAGCGGCGTGCAACATCGATCATCGAGACCATGGCATCGACAGCACTAACGTTGCTGCCTTCGAGCGCACCGCTTACTAACGTGGCATTTTCGTCGGCGGGCAAGGCACCGGGGACACCTTCTTCGTTAGGGGGCGCGCGAAACAGGCCGTCTTCACCACGGGTTAAATCCCCCTCTTCAGGCGTCACCAGTTTAATGCGGCCTACCTCGACCAACGCTTCGGGTCCAACGCCTTCAGGGATGGCACTAATTGTCCCGTCAGCACCAATTGAGACCTGTGCCCCTTGCGGGATGGCGATGGGCCCACCATCGCCCAGCACAGGACGCCCCACACTAAGTAGCACGCCGTCACTATCGATCTGCAGATCGCCACGGCGGGTATAGGTTTCAGTACCGTCATCTGCTTGCACCGCCATCCACGCGTCGTCCTGCATCGCGACATCAAGGGTGCGGCCAGTATACTCAACTGGCCCCTGAGCAAAGTCACTGCCCGGCGTGGTGGTTACCGCCGAGGTACGCGTTGCCAGTAAGGCCTCGCCTTGCACAGGCACCGAGCGAGCAGCCTGTAGCTGTCCGCGAAAACCGGTGGTGGTTACATTCGACAGGTTATTACTCACCACTGACTGCTGATCCATGGTGTGCTTAGCACCGCTCATGGCGGTATAGATCATTCGATCCACGGTACTGACTCCTTAACTTAATGACCGATCATTAAAGGTTAATAATGGTCTGCAGGAGCTCGTCCTGGGTACTGATCGTTTGCGAGTTGGCCTGGTAGGCCCGTTGGGCAATGATCATATCGACTAATTCGCTGGCCATATCGACGTTGGAGGTTTCCACCGCACTCGGCTCAATCAAGCCGCGCTGACCGGTACCCGGCGCGCCTACCAACTCCTGGCCCGAGGAACCTGTGGAGGTCCAAAGATTATTACCCTCAGGTTTTAGCCCCTCTGGGTTACGGAAGCTAACCAATGCAACCTGGCCAGCGGCACGCGACTGCTCGTTCGAGTAGTTGCGCATAACGGTGCCATCACCTTCGATGGTAATGCCTACCAAAGAACCAGAAGCATAACCATCCTGAGCAATAGTTTTGGGATCTGAGTCTTCTGCAAACTGCGTAGAGCCTTGAAAATCAACGCCAATATTCAAGTCGGTAAAAATTGGACCAAACTCGTTTGTTCCACCATTTTCAACGTTAAAGCCAGCGGTACTATCAATATCATTAATCGCGGTAGGCGCACCATCAACAAGCCTACCGTTTGTATCGAAGGCTAGTGTTCCGAGATCAAAGTTATATGCTTCTGCGTCGCTAGGCCCCCCGGTAAGGCGACCTTGAACCTGCCACTGGTTGTTAGCATTTGCGTCTTTAATAAAGTACATAGATAAGTTACGCGCATTACCCTGCGAATCAAAAACAGTCGCATTAGTTGACCAGCTAAAAGTATTGTCATCAGTTGGGTCAAACGCATAACCAGCAGCGGCGGTATCTATACCGGCCTCACCTGAGTCCAAGTTGACCGTTACCGATAACTCGGTTGTGGCATTCGCCGCAAGGGCTTCGGAATCAACCGTTAAGGGGGTGACATCACCACCCGCTTGCACATTACCATCGGCATTAGCGGCGTAGCCCATAATCTGCGCACCCTGGGCATTCACCAGACGTCCATCTGCGGTCATAGTCAACTGACCATTGCGCGAATAACCTACTTCGCCATTGGGCTGCTGAAAGCGAAAAAAGCCCTCACCCGAAATAGCCAAGTCCATATTGCGGTTGGTGGACTCAATATTACCCCCGCTAAAATTCTGCAGTACCGTGGAGGTACGAACACCAAGACCAATGCGCGACTCAGCATATACATCAGCGAACTGGACGCTAGAACTTTTAAAACCAACCGTCTGCGAGTTGGCAATATTATTACCCACCGCACCTAGTTTTTGTTGCTGTGCGCTTAGACCACTGAGTGCTTGTGAAAAACTCATGCTGTTCCCCTAATAAAGCTGTGTTTAATCAAATGCTGTGGTTTATGACTGTGTTTAGTCAGCAATTAAAGAATTTGTTTAACGTCGTTCAGATCGATTTGACCGTAAATAGCGCCCAAATCCAGTCGAACGCTGCCACTGCCGTCATTCGGCGTTACCCGGTTAACCACCGCGTACTGTAAGGCAGTAGATTCAATTTTTTCACCTTCAGCGTCAGTTGCCTCTAGCTGCACCGTATACCGGCCGCTGGCAGCCGCTTCGCCTTGGTCATTGACCCCCGGCCAGTCGAACGAATGAACACCTGCTTTCAGTGGACCGAGATCATCGTAACGTTTGATGATTTGTCCACCTTCACCAACGATGGTAGCTTTTACATTCTTCGCTGGCTCGGCCAGCTCTATTCCGAAAGGCGTTGTATAAGTGTTGCCGTCGCCATCTTGCTCCAGCAATACATCCTTCCCAGGCACCATGACACCTTTGCCAATTAAGCCGCTCGCCTGCAGTGCCTGATTGGCATCCATTTGGCTGGTAATGCCTTCTAGCGTGCTATTCAGCTCTTCAATGCCGCTCACCGTGTTAATTTGCGCTAGCTGGGAGGTCATCTCCGAATTTTCCATCGGGTTGAGCGGATCCTGATTCTGCAGCTGTGTAATTAGCAACGTCATAAAGCTTTCACGCAGCTCATCAGACTGGCGGACAGGGAGGCCATTGGCACCACCACCATTTACTTTGTTTACTACGCTAGAATCAATAGTACTACTCATCGGTTACCCCTCACCCAGCGACAGCGTCTGCATCAACATCTGCTTACTGGTATTAAAGACTTCAACGTTGGCTTGATAGGAGCGCGAGGCAGAAATCATATTGACCATCTCATGCACCGGCTCAACGTTGGGCTTTGCCACATAACCCTCTTCATCTGCCGCCGGATGGTTGGGCATGTACTCCATCCGCAGGGGTGAGTCATCTTCCACTACCTCGGTGACGCGCACGCCGCCAACGCCATAGCGGTTACCTTGTGACTGGGTCTCAAACATCACCTGCTTGGCTCGATAGGTTTCACCATCAGGCCCTGCGACGCTGTCGGCATTGGCCATATTGCTAGCAGTAACATTCATGCGCTGGGATTGGGCACTCATTGCCGACCCGGCAATATCAAACGCAGAGAACATCGACATCGTGGATTAACTCCTCACTAATTTAGACAGAATCACTCGGGCTGCATGGCATTCTTCAGCCCCTGAATACGGCTGTTGAGCATCGTGAGGCCGACTTGATAACGAACAGCGTTATCTGCAAACTGCGTGCGCTCACGATCCATATCAACCGTATTTCCATCCAAACTGGGCTGGTCGGGAATGCGGTAAAGCAAATCGGGGTTGCCCGCTCCACGCCATGCAGGGCCTTCTCCAGCAATATGGCTACCAGAAGTACGCGCTAAAGTCAGACCGCCTCCGGTATGGCTAGAAGCACTCTGAGTACCTTCGACTGCTTTTTTCAGCTCACTAGCAAAGTCAATGTCACGCGCCTTATAGTTAGGCGTATCGGCATTGGCGATATTAGCCGCTAACACCTCGTGACGCGCTTGACGTAACCCTACTGCTTGCTGATGAAAATTAAAGGCAGATTCCAGTTGATCAATCATGCCGACCCTCGCGTTGAGGCAAAAAATAAAATGGATTTTGTTGATGATGAAGAATACGTCTGGAGCTGTCAGCCTAAAGCATGGAACAGCTGGCGTTTCCACCAGCATTTCGCGTGATACGGCTACTACCTTTTCGCTACACTGAACGATGAATTCTCCTCGTTACGTTCCTTCTTCTTCAGCTCCCAAGTAAGCGGCCTCCCCATGCTCCGACTGCGCTTTACTAAGCCAAGCACGCTTCGCTTTTGGCAATTAGCCTTCTTCTGGGCAATCCTAAGCGTTACTGCCTTCACCAGGATTCAAGCTGATGACGACAATCTTCTCCAGCAAGTGCATCAATTTTTGTACGAAGAGACACAGGCATTAGGCGAGGAAGTGGTCATTGACCTACGACCACCCTCTCCGCATTTGCCAGAGTGCGTTCAGCCAGAACCTTTTTTGGCCAACGCCAATCAAGCACCCTTGGGCCGCGTTTCCGTTGGGGTGCGTTGCGGTGAAGATGGCCGGCAAGTTCGCTATTTACAGGCGCAGATTGATGTCATTGGTGATTATGTGGTGGCAGCCAGGGATATTGAGCGAGGTACACTGATTACATCAAGCATGCTTAGCGAACGCGGGGGCAATCTCGGCGATCTCTCAGCTCGGGCTTTGACAGCTGAAGAGGATATCGTGGGTAAAATAGCTCAGCGCCCTATTCGTAGTGGTAGTGTATTTTTAGCGCATTACTTACAAGCACCTCATTTAGTTGAACGTGGGCAGCGCGTTACTGTCATAGCTCAAGGCTCTGCCTTCCGAGTTTCACGCGAAGGCGAAGCATTGGAAGATGGTGCTCTTGGTGAGCAAATTAGAGTTCGTTTTGGCCCACGAGAAATCATGACTGCTCGTGTCGCCGAGCGTGGTATTTTGGTCGTGGATTTTTAATTCGCAGCCTAAAGTTAGGCCCAATGCTGCCGATGTACTGTTATACAAGCTACACTAAGCGCCAAGCGCATCGACGTTGACGATGAGGCAGACAACGTGAAAATTGATAACATTAATTCGCTATTACGCTCAAGCCAAGCCCAGCAGCGTGATGAAACGCAAAAGGCTGATAGCGTATCCCCCGTCGCACCGGGCGGCGCAGCCCGCGAATCGACTCAACTGAGCCAATCCAGTATCGATGAATCTCAGGACATCGATACTGCTAAAGTTGAAGAAATTCGCGATGCTATACGTGAAGGCCGCCTTGAAATGCGCGCCGACCGTATCGCCGAGGGCTTAATTGCCAATCTTAAAGATCTATAAGGGGACGCTGTAAATGAGCCTTGCATCCTTGCTTACCGACCAGCAACAGCGCCTTGAGGCGTTAATTTCGTTGTTGTCCAGCGAGCAAAATTTATTGACGCAAGGTGATATTGACGGTGATGCATTATCGCAAGTTGCACTAGACAAACAGTCTTTATTGGCCGAACTCGAGCGCATTGAGACTGTGCGGCGCAATGTGCAAAAACGTCTTGGTTATGCCGAAGGCGCAAACGGCGCCAGAGCGGCAGCTCATGATGCTGGCTGCCTGACAGCTTGGGAAAGCTTGCTTGAAAAAAGCGAGCGAGCCGCGCGTATGAATGAGCTAACGGGCCAGATGTTGTCCGTACGACTGAAGCATAATCAGGCAATGCTTGATTATATTCGTCAAATCGCTGAAAAAACGCTCTATAAGCCTGATGGACGCAACAGCGCCCAACCCGGCAGAATCAACGCTTCCGCCTGATACCTCCCTCGACAAGCCATCAGCATGACGTTTCAATGAAAGCCCACTCTCAGCGGCAAATCAAAAGACGATCATGTTCAATTTATTGCCTCATCATTATACAGCGGTGGTTGTAGGCGCCTCGGGGGGAATAGGTGCTGCTATTATTAATCAGCTACTCTCTTCCTCTCAGGTCGGCCATGTTATTGCGGTAAGCCGGCAGCCACCACGAATTGACAACCCCCGTCTTACACACCTAATGCTTGATGTTTCTCAAGAGCAGGGCCGGCAGGCGCTTAAAACAGAACTAGCCTCGCAGCCAATCCACTTCTTTTTCAATGCCATCGGCATCCTTCATGATGACGCGCAACGACTCTTTCCCGAGAAGTGCCTCGACCAGCTTAGTGTCGAAAGCCTTGTGCAAACAATGAACATCAATGCCTATGTGCCAATTTTATTGCTAGCGGCACTGAAAGACTCTTTCAAAGGGTCACACCCTGCAGTGATTGCCAGCCTTTCGGCTCGCGTTGGCTCAATCGAAGATAATCAGTTAGGAGGCTGGTACAGCTATCGTGCCAGCAAAGCAGCGCATAACATGCTGCTTAAGACAGCATCCATTGAGCTCAAGCGACTGAATAAGCAATCGCTAGTGCTTTGTCTTCATCCTGGCACCACCGACACAGCCCTCTCTAAACCTTTTCAAAACCGAGTACCTAGCGAAAAGCTATTTGCACCCGCATTTGTAGCAGAGAAGCTGCTGGCAGTCATCGCTCAGCGAACGCCCGAAGATAGTGGAACCTTCTGGGCCTGGGATGGCAAATCTATCGACTGGTGAGGTGTTACGCAAAAAAAATCCCCCAAGGCATCAGCCCTGGGGGATTTTTCGTAATAAGTGCCTGACGATGACCTACTCTCGCATGGGGAGACCCCACACTACCATCGGCGCTAAGCGGTTTCACTTCTGAGTTCGGCAAGGGATCAGGTGGTTCACGCGTGCTATGGTCGTCAGGCGTA
>NZ_VCQL01000217.1:0-382 GCF_005937175.1 Halomonas sp. ATBC28
GTCCAGTTGCTGATCGACAACGGCATCATCTTCGCCACTCAGGACTGGGTGAAGGAAAAGGTCGCTGCCGATTTCAAGGGCCGCAAGATCCTGGCTGGCAATGGCCTGGTCGGTGGGGGCGATCTTTCTGCCGACCGCAGCATTGGCCTGGCGCCTTCCGGCGTGACGGCGGGCAGCTATCGCTCGGTCACGGTGAACGCCAACGGGGTGGTCACCCAGGGCAGCAATCCGAGCACCCTGGCCGGCTATGCGATCGGAGATGCCTATACCAAGGCCGATACCGACGGAAAACTGGCGCAGAAAGCGAACAAGGCCACCACCCTGGCCGGCTATGGCATCACCGATGCGCTGCGAGTCGATGGCAACGCCGTGTCATCCAGCA
>NZ_VCQL01000218.1:0-382 GCF_005937175.1 Halomonas sp. ATBC28
TGCCATTCTTTTTTTAAACTGCTGCTGGGTTTCCAGCCATTCCGGCGAATAAAGTAAACGGGTCATCCCACCCGCTGGGTCAGCGCCAAAAGAGGAAAGCCAGGGCAGCGTTTCTTCTATAGCTTGACGGAAATGTGTAATCATAAGAAAGTCCTGTCTCAATAATTATTGCGCAAAGGGATTTTTCGTTTCGTATGACGTGTTATAAAGCGCGTCGGAAATTAAATACTGGTAAATATCATCAACAATTTCGATGCCTTCGACGGCGGCTTTGCGTTGTTTAATATCCTGATCCTGTCCGGGATAATAAACCTGATTAAAACCGGGCGCGGGGGTAATGGTATTTAATTCGCGCATGGTCTGGCTAAGATGTTGACGGAAT
>NZ_VCQL01000219.1:0-382 GCF_005937175.1 Halomonas sp. ATBC28
CTGGTCACGAGGATCGGCCTGAGGCGTCCCGACGCGATGAATGGAATCAACAGCGATGCACCGTCCATGACACACGGCACCTGGTTACCGACCACGTCCTGGATGGCCGGACCGCTCCCCTTGTAAGCGACGTGGCTCATGGAAGCCAGGCCCGCACGTTCCCGCAACAGTTCCATGGCGAGGTGCGTGATGCCGCCGTTGTCCGCGGTCGCGTAATTGAAAGCCCCCGCCTTCGATTCGGACTGGACCCATTTCCGGAACTCATCGAAGTTCTTTGCCGGGGCGGCCGGGTTGACGCACAGCAGGAGGTTCGACTCCAGGATCAATCCGATCGGCGTGAACTCCAGCGGACTGGGTGCGGGTGACGGGAACGTATGCGGAT
>NZ_VCQL01000220.1:0-381 GCF_005937175.1 Halomonas sp. ATBC28
CGCCAGAGCGACGCCAGCAGCGTGTCGTCGCCCACGTAGAGCGCGTCGGCGCTGGGCCGGCCGGTGGCGCGGTCGACGAAGCGCAGGCCCACGGGCTGCACGGGCGCATCGGCCAGCACGGCGGCCTGCAGCAGGTTGGCGTGGAAGGGCAGCAGTTCGGTGCCGTCGGCCGTCGTGCCCTCCGGGAACACGCCCAGCACCTCGCGGCGCGCCAGGGCCTCCTGCATGAGGCGCACGATGCGCATGGCGTCGCGGCGCGTGCTGCGCTCGATGTAGAGCGTGCCCACGGCCGTGGCGAGGCGGCCGATGACGGGCCAGCGCTCCACGTCCGACTTGGAGATGAAGCGACAGTGCCGCGCCGCGTGCATCACGGAGATATCG
>NZ_VCQL01000221.1:0-381 GCF_005937175.1 Halomonas sp. ATBC28
CCAAACGACTCAGCATGGAGAAGCGTGGTTGATGGTGGGAATAGTTCAGGATTGAGGCTTTCGCGATAAATATCGGCAACGGCGATATCAAATCCTAATAGCGCCGCACTCTGGGCTATCGCCCGGTTGACATGCCCCGCACCAATCAACACCAGACGTGGACGCATACCATGGACGCTGATAAATACTGACATTGCACCTCCACAATCTGACCCGACAGCATCCGCACCGTTACGAGCCATACGTCCATGGAATAATCGCGGCTTACGTTCCTGCAATGCCTGAAGCGACTCTTCAATCACCTTCCGCTCAACCATTCCGCCACCAATTGTACCGACGATAGAACCATCGGCGCGCACTAACATTTGTGCAGAATGGCGG
>NZ_VCQL01000222.1:0-380 GCF_005937175.1 Halomonas sp. ATBC28
ATCTACTCTTCAGATTACAGTTCTCTCGATCCGCAGGAATACGAAGATGACGCCGTATTCCGTAGCTATATCGACGACGAATATATGGGCCGCAAGTGGCAATGCGTTGAATTTGCTCGCCGTTTTCTTTTTTTGAATTACGGTGTGGTTTTTACTGACGTGGGTATGGCGTGGGAGATTTTCTCGCTGCGCTTCCTGCGAGAAGTGGTTAATGACAACATCCTGCCATTGCAGGCATTTCCTAACGGCTCGCCGCGTGCGCCGGTCGCGGGTGCGCTTCTTATCTGGGATAAAGGCGGTGAATTTAAAGACACTGGCCATGTCGCCATCATTACCCAATTGCATGGCAACAAAGTCCGTATTGCGGAACAGAACGTGAT
>NZ_VCQL01000223.1:0-380 GCF_005937175.1 Halomonas sp. ATBC28
GTATAAAACAAGGGTTAATCGCAAAAGCACCACTTGAAGGTTGGCATTATGGCACTAAAGAAATCGTTAAAAAATTCCACATGTATCATCGTGTTGCGATTGAATATAGTGGCGGAATTTACGATATTGATAATTTAAGGAGGGCACACCTCATTTGCATGATGAAATTTATTACAGGAGATAGTTAAATGTATAATTTTAAAGATAAAATAGAAGATTACACAGAGCGGGAATTCATTGAGTTGCTTGGCGAGTTTACAAATCCAACCGGGGATAACGCTCAATTAAAAGGGGAAGCGCCTGACAAATATTGGGATGATCTAGAAGAACATCTTACAAGAATTACACAACATCCGTTGATGAGCGATCTTATCTACTAT
>NZ_VCQL01000224.1:0-380 GCF_005937175.1 Halomonas sp. ATBC28
AAACAATTCTCTGGAAATTTCCGATTATTGAAATCGGCTTTTCGATTGCGATGCTAATGGTTGCCTGGCTTATTTATTCGATTTTTCGTTCTGGCAGGTTTTAGCTATGAGAACCTTCCCATTTATACTAAATTAAAAAGTGCCAAAGACTCTTTAAAGAGTTTTTGACACTTTTTGTATGGATGAAAGGAAGTATTTCTCTACCTAAACGGATGCCATACGTTTTTCTTAATAGTTATCCTTTTTCATGGCGATAAATAAGAAGATAACTACCTCCACCAAGTATTAATAATAAGGATCCAAACAGTAAGAAGGAATAATTAGTTGTTGCTGTATCGGGTAGTTGGTTTCCTGTTGCTGTAACCTCTAAAGAATCATCT
>NZ_VCQL01000225.1:0-380 GCF_005937175.1 Halomonas sp. ATBC28
ATGCGCTGGCCGCCGGTTCGCACTACGCGATCAACGTGCTGGCCGCCGACCAGCAGGCGCTGGCCGAACGCTTCGCCAGCCGCGGGGTGGACCGGTTCGCGGGCGTGAAGTACGCGCTCGGGGTGGCGGGCGCGCCGCTGATCGAGGGCGCGGTGGCCACCTTCGAATGCTTCAACCGCAGCCGCTACGACGAAGGCGACCACGTGATCTTCGTGGGAGAGGTGGAGCGCTGTGCGCACCGCCCCGGCGTGCCGCCGCTGCTCTACCACGGCGGGCGCTTCTATACCGAGCACCCGCTCTGAGCCGCTCCGGCGCCCTCCCTCCGGGGAAGACGGCGCCGGCAGGCGGCGTTCAGCGCACCGTGTCGGGCAGCTCGATCT
>NZ_VCQL01000226.1:0-379 GCF_005937175.1 Halomonas sp. ATBC28
GGTTGGTCCTGGGACAGGAGTTGCACCATTCCGTTCTTTCTTGCAAGAAAGAGAAGAAATAGGAGCAGAAGGAAAATCATGGCTATTCTTTGGAGACCAGCATTTTGTCACAGACTTCCTTTATCAAACAGAATGGCAAAATTGGCTTAAAGATGGTGTGTTAACGAAAATGAATATTGCTTTTTCTCGTGATAAAGCAGAAAAGGTATATGTTCAGCACCGTATGCTTGAGCATAGTAAAGAGCTATTTGAATGGCTGGAAGAAGGAGCTGTTCTTTATATTTGTGGAGATGAAAAGCATATGGCGCATGATGTTCATCAAACTCTTCTTGCTATTATTCAAAAAGAAGGTCAAATGTCCTTAGAACAAGCTGAGGAA
>NZ_VCQL01000022.1:0-71757 GCF_005937175.1 Halomonas sp. ATBC28
TCGTTGCCAAGTTGAACAATCGCCCCAGAAAACGCTTGGGGTATCGGACACCGGCACAAGTGTTCCTGGGAGAGTATTCAGGGGCGCTGAAAACCGCGGGTGCTGCGCTTAATGTTTGAATTCAGGAAGAAAGCTTGGCAATTGACTATGTGGCTATCTGATCCTCCAATGTAAAAACCAGTACCTGACTCAGTTGTACCGATCCAGTCATAGTCACGCTTAGTAGCATAGGCAATACAGTTACTGAATACTGCTTGGGCGCCAGCACCTAAATCTAGAATGAAACCAATATAAGAGCCTTCATCTAAGCAGTCAGAAACGATGCAGTTATTGCCTGAACCAATATCGACCGCCGCGCCAAGGCGACCACGAGGCGTTGGCACACCATCAATGAGCTCTTTCAAGCCAGTTGCGCAGCCGCAGTTAGAACCGCGACAACCAGTAACTCGCACCATACGCGGCGTGCCAGCAATAATAGTATCATTTTCAATACGGCAAACTGCGATACCATTATCCGCACCGTTAAGAACAGTAACGTTACGAGCTTCGCACTCATCAGCCTCCATGAAGATAGCAGAAGCCCAAATTAGGTGTCCACCACGGTCGTTAATAGGGCCATGATTCTGACCATTGTGATTAACTGCACGTACACATAAAATAGCCTTATCAGCGCCCTTGGCTAAGTAAACAGCTGGTCGTGAGGGTTCGTTATTGGCAATTTTAAAATTAATAATACCATTGCCACCGAAACGCTGGTTAGGCGTTATCATGCTCAGAGTGTCAGAAATAAGATACGTTTTACCGGAAGAAAGGTATACATCTTCACCACTATCTAACGCAAGTTGCAAGCTAGCAGTATCGTCAGTAACGTTATCACCTACTGCACCGAAGTTTTCTACGTACATAGCTTCAGCTAATTGCTCATCAAGTGGGCGGGGGAATTCACCTCCTTTAACTAGCACATTCCACCGGGCATCTAATGCTTCAAGAACTGTTTGAGTACCGGTAGACGTAGTAACTTCTGCAGAGCTAATACTATCCGCCAAGTTGCTAACACCTCTAGTCGTGGCGCCATCCAATGTTTCAGGCGCATTATCGCGAAACTTGCTATTATTCATCGTTTTTCCTTCATGTATTATGTTAATAATGATAGTTTTTCGACTAAAAAAGACAGCAGCATTATAAAAAGTCTTAACAAACTGGCTAAAACATAAACTTACGGTGTACTTAAATTACACAGAATTAAAGTCATAGCCAATCATGTAAGCTGCTTTATCCCATAGGCCATATGGCCTATATTCTTTTATATCTTCTAGTTAGCCTCAGCAGCTAACAAAAGCCACCTCAAGACGTCCTTACTTATACGTCTTACTCTTCATTCATTGCTGATTTTTTTTCAGACAGTTCGTTCAGGTACTGCATGACTTCGTTGAAGTAAGGTACTTCGTGTCCCTTCAAATCACAGCGCATCAGGAACTCACTTGCTGCGCGTATCTTCTCTACCTCGTTCATATTAAGCTCCAATTAAACCATGACCTGTCAGGTCTTCAATTAGGGCCTTAACTCGCTCAGCCAATTGAGAGGTTGTGACATTCGATGTATTAAATTGCGCTCGACTAGTGGTACCGCTTACACCTCCCCAGCCTCCTTTGCGTTGGCCCAGTACTTTAGTACCGGCTATTTGTAATCCCGTGTCACTTACCGGATTGGCAATATTAAGGGCTCCGCCGGTAATGCTGAGGGTAGTATTGCCCCCCACCAAGCTAACTCGACGGGCTCCGTTGGAGTACCAGGAAAGACGCTGTGTGACGCCAAGACGCCCGACTTCATTGTCAGCGAAAACCGCTTCGTCTGTTTTGAAGGCATACTTGAATACACCACCGTGCGAGGTATGAGCTCGGGCGAAGCGAAGGCCACCAATGCTTCCAGAGGAACTAATTGGCGCATCTACACGGATGGCCTCTCCATCATTTCCAGTGTTGCGTACGATGGAACCAGCTTCAAATCGGAGCCCGGTATGAAATCCGTTGTTATCTCCACCTTTAGTATTTCGGCCTACAGTTAGGGCGCTACCGAATCGGTTAGTGTCAGCTGATCGATCAGCCATGCATACCCGGACAAGCTGGTGGTTAGAGCCATATCCAGGATCATAGGTTACATTGGCATTAAGCTCAGCTGCATGGCTAGCTTCACTACTCTGCACTTGGCCGGAAAAATAACCCCAAAGAGCATACCCGCGACCACCTGGGGTTACCCGAGAACAGCGAGCATGAATCCCGATGGAGTCTCCGGATCCACCAGTGGCTCGGGCATTTCCAGTGATTGCTGCGCCGTATGCGTTACCGGTGACCTTAGTTAACTGTGAGTACAGCCCACCTTGTTCCCATTCCGATGAATTCTGGTTGCGGTTAGCAGACGAGTACTTCTGAAGAAATAAAATGGGGTTAGGGTCAGTGGTTGGCTGATTACGTAGCCCTCCCTGTATCAGCTGATACAGCGGGCTGTTGTAATTGCCGTAAATGTTGTCAGGCAGGTCTGTAATGGCGCCGGAAAGAGGCTGGGTTTCGTTAATACGAACTACGCTCATAAAATTCTCCTATTGCTTAGGTTTAGTATTACTTAGGTATAGATAGATTCAGTGTTTATGCATTCCCCGGTTTAAAATAAACGCGGAATCGAATAGTAGTCTTTATTCAATTGATTACATGCGTGGGCTAGGCTCAGGGGGCTATCACCTCCTTATCTTGGCTCGGTTTGATTTGTCATCGTAAGATGCTGTTTTGAGAGAAACTGTATGGTGAGCAGATAGGTTAAATAGGAATTTCTTCTTCAAGATCGTTATATTGCTGCGGATCAGGCGTGACTTACTGCTGTTGATTCGGCAGCCCCTGCAGTGGAGGCTGGTTTAGCGTTGACTGCTAACTGGGCTGGTTTGCCAAGTCTGTCCCTATTGCGGTCGACAGTCCGCGCTATTCTCTGCCGAGTGGGCGGACATATGCCCCACTGCGCAGTCAGCGCGGCCTTTCAGCATTCCCAGCATTTCGACAGCCCTGGGCGGCGTATTCCTAGCAACCTCTTGTGAGATGCAATCCCCTACGGGCGGCTAGGATTATCGAATTGTTAAAGAGCATCCACGTTTCCCGGTGGTGCGGGTAATGCTGCTTGCAATGAACCCAAATATACAAGATAAAATTGCAATAGCAAGCACAAAACAAGTTTTGTCAGGTATTATTACAAGAAATAGATGTAACCAACTGAATTGCAGGCGAAAAAAAACCGCCTCAAAAAGGCGGTTTTCTTACAAAAAAGACTTGTTACGAAAAAGTTTCCCACCAGAATACACGCCCAATTATCTTCGGTGCTTCTGGATCGCCAATCGAATACACTTCCTCCGGAAATTCCTCGTGATTTTCGCTGACTACGCGCATGCGGTTAAGTGGTAATCGGTAGAGCTTTTTGACCCGAAGCATGCCGTCATGGTCTAGCGCGTATATCTTCCCATCAATTATGTGGCGGCAGCCTTTATCGATACCGATAGGCGAGCCATCTATAATTATAGGCTCCATAGAATTACCGGTAACCGTGGCGCAACCAGCGTTACAAGGCTGGACATTTGCCCTGGCCAAACGTTGAAGGCTAAATCGCATTGTGCGACCGTGATTTTCTATTACCTGGGTTCTTCCGCTTCCTGCTGCCATTTCAACCTCACGAAAAAAAGGCACCTCAATCTCATCGGGCGGTATTTCACCCTCTTCTTCGTATAGCTCCGTCTTGTGTAGAACCACCTCATCTTGCACACCCTCTACCATGGGGCCTTGCTCCAGGATAAGCCACTGCGGTCTCACATTTAACTGCTTCGCCAATGAGTCTATGCGCTTGTGGCGGGGCATCGTACCACCTGATTCCCACTGTTGAACCGACTGCGCAGAAACGCCAAGCATCTCGCCAAGCTGGGTCTGGGTAAGACCACGTCTTTCACGGGCTATTTTAAGTCGTTCTGAAAATTCCATTGGTTTGCTCAAAGCGCTTTTGACTGAATGATATAAATTTTCAGCAGTGTACAAGGCAAGCTTGTGACAAGCTAAACAAGATATACTTGTAATTAAAAAATTACAGGCTTACTCTGATTACAGGAAATACTTGTGCACTGAGCTGAGATGCCGAAAAGGCACTCGAACAGGCAACCACGACCTTGACCGGGGATTGCGGTGTTTCTCAGCAGTAGCGCGAGTCAGGAAATATTCCTCCTGCCTACGTTCAGGTGGACATTTCTACGTGTACTGGCGCCGCAACCTCGCCCGATCATCGCCCTAGCATTTTTTTTGGAACACTCAGTTACCCGGGTGCTAACCCAAAGTGGACGTGATGTTTGAGATAGAAATATTCAGATGAAGCAAAAACCTTAGCATTGCGTATTAATGAGATAGGTTCGACCTATGATGAAACAACTCATAATTTCACATCGTGAGGCGTTGGAGACCTACATGCCCCGAATTACTCCCCAAGCCACTGACGGCAAGAATGTATGCGCATTTCTCGACGTGCTGGCGTTTGCTGAGATAGGCAAGCCCATGCTTCAAGACCCCCGCACTGATAACGGCTACCGAGTGATTGTCGGCTCTATCCCAAGCAAGTTGATCCTAATGGATCACTACACCGACCACCCTCGCCAAAGCGTGAAAGTGCGTAAAGGGCTGTATTCTACAGCTGCTGGCCGATACCAGCAGTTGAGCCGCTTTTGGCCTCACTACCGCATCAAGCTTAACTTGCCCGACTTCGGGCCAATTAGCCAAGACCGTTGTGCAATTCAGCAAATCCGTGAACAGCACGCCTTGCGCTTAATTCAGGCGGGCGAGATCGCCGAGGCCATTCACCGCTGCAGGAATATTTGGGCGTCGCTGCCAGGGGCTGGGTACGGCCAGCATGAGTATTCGCTTGAGCGCCTGCTGCTGGAGTTCAAACGCGCCCACGGTGAGCTGTGCACTAACGACCAAACTTGGTACGAGCGCATCAAGCTTCGGAGAGTGGCGTAATGACTCAGGAACGCAATGTGAAACCTTCAATATTTGAGCGCCATATGCAGACAGGAATCCAGGTGCTGTTAGTAACGCTGATCATTTGGGCTGGCTCTGAACTGGTGAAACTCGGCCAGCAGTCGGTAGTATTAGAAGAGCGCCTGACTATGCAGGACTTGATGCTTCAGGAAATGCGCCATGAGCTGAAAAGCTGGGGCGATACGTACTACCGCACAGTGGATGCGCGCCGTGAGCTTGATAATATCGAGGGGCGTATCAATAACCTAAATAGCCGAGTGTCAGCGCTGGAGGGCTTGCGATGAACATAGCGACTAAAGCGTTATCTGTTATCACTGGCCCGCTGTTTAGCGTGATCGACAAGACGTTGACCGACAAAGATGAAGCGGCGCGGCTTAAGCACGAGATACAAACTCAATTGATCGATGCGGAAAACAGCGCTCTCAAAAGCCAGATGCAAGTCGTGCTTGTTGAGGCTGAAGGCGAAAGCTGGCTGCAACGCAACTGGCGTCCCATCTTAATGCTTACTATCGTAGCGATCGTCGCTAATAACTATCTGATCGCGCCTTACCTATCCGCCATGTTTGGCGTGGGCCTGACGCTGCCATTGCCCGAAGCACTCTGGAACCTGATGACGCTTGGCGTCGGTGGTTATATCGCGGGACAGACTGCCGAGCGCGGCATATCGACATGGCAAAACGGGCAAGTAGCTCAAGAGCAGGCAAAAGCTCAGCACAGCATTTACCAACAGATTCCAAAGCAGTAAAGAGTTTCGCTGCCCGGCAATGCTGCCAAGCTGTGATATATCGCTTGGGCCATGCCGTGAGGCACAGCCAAAAAACCGCCCAACACATTGTCTTTCAGTTTTATAAGTGGATATAGGGCATTGAACAATTAGTTGAGTATGTGTGTTACGTATTACAGCTGGCTCGTATACGGGTTGGATGAAACTACCAACAATCAAAACCGATAACGGCGCTAGCTCATTTGCTTCTACAGAGCAGTCCAAAGTGCTGAAGCTACTCTATTAACCCTGGATCACGGCTCGCCAGTATTGAAGAACCTTTCCTTCAGTTTTTGAGTGGTGAGGAGCCGGATCATGCTAACGAATTACTTGGCAGAGTGATTACCCCTTTCATGTAAGGCGCCACACGGCCTTTAATCACTACCCGCTCTCCTGCCACTACGCAGCGAAGTTCACCTTTTCGGGCACCACCCTGGCGCGCCGTTAGCTCACATTTGCCCAGCCGTTTCGCCCAATAAGGTGCAAGCGAGGTGTGCGCCGAGCCGGTAACGGGGTCTTCTTCCACGCCTACTTTGGGGCCGAACCAACGGGAGACAAAGTCTACATCGCTGCCTTTCGCAGTAACGACAATGCCGCGCCCTGGAAGGCGCTTCAATTGCTGCATATCCGGCGTTAGCGATTCGATCAACTGCGCATCGTTGATCACCACCACAATATCGTCGGATATCAGCAGTTCATTGATCTCGCTAAGCCCAAGCGCTGCCATTACCTCGACTTTCATCGCCAACGACTCCAGCGCCTTCGCGGGAAAATTCATGGCAAGTTCGTCGTTTTCACGCTGCACTAAAAGCTGACCGCTACGCGTCTCAAAATGCAGTGTTTGGGCGGTATCGCCCAGCGCATTAAAAATCACCCACGCCGTTGCAAGCGTGGCGTGGCCACATAAATCGACTTCAACAGAAGGGGTAAACCAGCGCAGATGGTAGCCCGTTTCGGCAGGTACAAAAAAGGCCGTTTCAGAGAGATTGTTCTCCGTGGCGATAGCCTGCAACAACTCATCGTCAAGCCACGCATCTAGTGGGCAAACCGCCGCAGGGTTGCCTTCAAAAGGCTTGGATGCAAAGGCATCCAACTGGTAGAGATCGAGTTTCATGGTATGACTCGGCTTGTTATTAAATAAAGAAAGCAAAAACGATAACGTGCAGCGCTGTGGACACCAAGCGATGTTAGCTAATTAATCGTAAGCTAATCCTATGCCCCCGTCACCAGCCATACCCGGCAGTGCAGTCTGTACACCGAGCGGGGTATCATCAGTGACACCCTGCCCATTCCCTAAACGAACAGCTTTTAATAACGTTCCTGATAAACAAGTAAGGAGAATTTAATGCCCGCTTATATCGTAATGACCCGCGAACACACTCACGACGCCCAGGAAATGGAGAGCTACGGCGAGAAGGCAAAAGCCGCCCGTGAAGGCCACGACCCACAGCCGCTGGCTTTTTATGGCGATTTTGAAGTACTGGAAGGCAGCGCAATGGAAGGAGCGGTCATTCTACGCTTCCCCGACATGGCCGCCGCCCGTGCCTGGTATCAAAGCCCCGCCTACCAGGAAGCCCGCAAGCACCGCTTCCAAGGTGCCGACTACCGGGTGTTTATCGTTGATGGTCTAACAGAAGCCTAAATACCAAAACGCCCCGCCTTTAATGTTCAAGTCGGGGCGTTTTGCCGTTGCTTTACCTCTGGGATATAGGCGGAATTACATCACCAGCGATAGCTCACTTTCGCGCTGATTTCGCGACCCGGATTATAGTAATCGGCCGTGCTTGAACCGACCACGTGCTGCTCGTCGAGCAAGTTGCTGACGTTGACGGCTAGGTCGGCGTCTTTAGTGAGCTGGTAGCTGAAGGCCGCGTCAAACAGCGTTGCCGCACTGCTCTTTGACGTATTGGCGACATCAAAGTAGTAGGAGCCAATGTAACGGGCGCCGAGGCCAACACTCATATCCTGGCTTGGCAAGGTATAGTAGCCCCACAGCGACGCCGTATGTTTGGGTGCTGCAGTGAACTCGTTACCCTCTCTGGCTGCGTTGCTGTCGCGCACCACCTCCGACTCCATATAGGAGTAACCACCGGCCACGCTAAGGCTATCGGTCAACTCAGCCTTGGCCTCCAGATCAAGACCCCGTACGCGGGACTCACCCACGGTTTCCCGCTCGATAACGCCATTGTCCTGTACAACCGAGATGGTGACGTCGTCCCTGGTTAGGTCATAGATGGCCGCCGAAAACAGCGCATTCGTACCAAAGGGAGAATATTTCGCACCAATTTCGTACTGCTCGCCCCGTTCGGGATCAACACCAATCGTGGGTGGTGCGACCGACTCCACCATGCTGACATAGGTGGAAATTTCGTCGGTGACCCGATAGGTCAGCGCACCGCGAAGTGAGGTCTCAGAGAAGTCATCGGAATCGGTAACGCCCGCCATGTTGGTGCTTGAGACATCCATCGAGTCGTTGCGCACACCCGCTGTCACGATGAATCGGTCATAGAAGGACAAATTCTGGGTCAGGAAAACCGACTCGGTGGTAAAGTCCTGCTTGTTGCGGCTATAGACGTTCAGGCTACTCGGGGCACCGCTAAAGACGGGGTTTGCGATATCAATGGAGGTCGCATCCCCGTAAAACGAACGGTCTTCGGTGGAAGCATCGCGATACTCGACACCCACGAGCGTGCTGCTATCGACCTGATCAAAGCGGGCGTCGTATTGCAGGATAGCGTTGCCGATCAACTCCTGGGCTTCGTTGTCCGTTCCAAAATAGTCGCGATCCACCACGCTGCCAACTCGCGCCGCGGAGTCAGTGATATAAACGTAGCCGAAGTCATCAGTCAGGTCGCTATAGCGCAGATTACCCCGCAGCGTCAGCCCGTTGTTGAAATCATGGGTGAGCTGCCCGGTGAGGCTGGTACGCTCGACGTCGTGATAATTAAAACCAGGCTCGCCGAAGAAGTCGCTGCGGTCGTACTCCCGGTCAAGCGGATAACCACCGCTGTTGGGGGTGTCATCACGCTTCAAGTAATCGAAGATAACACTCGCTGAGGTGTAATCTGTCGGCTCCCAGGCCAAGCCCCCCATCAGGAAACCATTGTTGTCTTTGGAGTGATCGTATTCGCGGTCGCTGTCCCGGATGGTGCCGGTGAAACGGTAGGCCACTGTCTCGTCAGCGTTCAGCGTGTCACCCACATCAACACCGGCCTCTTTTGCGTCAAATGAGCCGTAGGAGAGATAGCCCTCTCCAAAACGCTCAAAGCGTGGCCGTTTGCTCACGAAGTTGACCGAACCACCTGGATCCGCCGGGCCAAACAGGGTGGAGTTGGCCCCACGCAACACTTCAACGCGTTCGTAGGCGTAAGGCTCTTCGCGTACACCGCGCATAGAGCCTAGCGTCAGCCCGTCACGGTAGGTAGTCGCCTGGAATCCGCGAATTTTAAAATAGTCGTTACGGTCATCGGTGCCGTAATAATCGGTGAGGACGCCTGGCGTATATTGCAGCACTTCCTCGGTGGTAGAGGCGTTGCGCTGCTCAATCTCCTTCTCAGTGACGACCGACACGGAAGCGGGGGTATCAAGGATACTGGTAGCCACCTTACCGCCGACCCATAGCTCCTGAGCCACTATCGAATTGGCATCATCATCAGCGTAGGCCTGGGCGTTGACGATAATGGGGGCGAGGCGATATCCCTCGTTATCGTCACTGCCTTGGCCGGTCTCCTGGGCGTTCCCGAGCATGGGAATACTCACCAGCGTGGTGCCGCACAGAATGGCGGTAGTGGTCTGCTGCCACCGTAACCGGCTTGCGCCGCGCCGGACTGTACTACTGCTATCAGTCATGTTGAAGATCCCTTGAAATGATTAAACCGGCCCTGCTCGCCTTATGGTTTTCTTTTAAAAGGCCGTGAGAGTATCCAAAGGTGGCAGCACCTAGTCAATAGTAATAACACAAATCATAATCATTTATTTTGAACTTTAGTTCATGATTGCAATACACGTATGAGGTCATTCACCAACCGACTACCCGTCCTATATCTGCAGCGCTCGTGTACCAGCGGCATCTGATCAACAAATAAAAAAAGCCCCGTGTTATCCAAAACACGGGGCTTTTGACAAAGGAGTGTGGCCTGGCTCAGTGTGCCTCGACAGCGGCACGCCCTTTGATGATAGAGCGGGCAAGCATCAGATACGCCACCGAGCCACAGGCGGCCATGGCCAGAATGACCGCTTCAAGCGTATGCGGCAACATGGCGGACAATGCGCTCAGCAGCCCGGCGACACCGAACTGTGCTGCGCCCAGAAGCGCTGCGGCCGTCCCGCCACTGGTGGGAAAGAACTCCAAAAAGCAGGCCTGAATATTCGGAGAGATCGCCCCCACCGCGCCGATGGTCAGCATCATGGCGGCGAGGAAGGCGTAAAGCGACCAATCCATAAAGGCAGCCATCACCAGCAATACTATACCCACTGCCTGACAGCCCGTTGCCAACTGCAGGATACGCAGTGACGGTAGCCTGGAAAGCAACACTCGATTGAGAATGTTGAAAATAAGCATCGCGACGATATTCGCCGCAAACAGCATCGAAAAGCTTGAAGGCGACTGGCCGAAATGCCCCTGATAGATAAATGACGCATAGGTGATGAACATCATCAGAGTAGAAAACGAAGCAGCCTGCCAAACGATGAACGGCAGCGCCAGTTTTGTCGACAGTACCAGTTTGTAACGCGCCAGCAGGCTCATCTTAGGGCTTTTCGCGCGCGACACCTTTCCCGGGCCGGTAAACAGCACCCGCACCAGCAACGGCACCAGCAGCACCGCGTACACCGCCAAGGCAAAAAAGATATAGTGCCAGGAACCCAGCGCCAGAATCGCGCTGCCTACGCTCGGAGCGATTCCTGGTGCCAGCACCATGATAAAGCCCATCATCGAGAACAGTTTCGCGGCGTCGCGGCCCGCCACCCGATCGCGCACCAGCGCCGGCACAGATACCAGGGTAAAACCGGCGCCAAGAGCCTGAACTGCCCGCCCGCCGAGCAGGGTGTTCAAAGAATCCGCCATACCAATGACGATGCTTGAGAGCGCAAAAATCGCCAGCCCGCTCATCAGCACCCGCTGGCGCCCGAAGCGGTCTGAAAGCGCACCGCCGATCAACTGGCCAAACGCCAACGCGAGTACATACACTGAAACGCTCAACGATACCGCCTGCTGAGAAATCCCCAGCGATTCACCGATGACCGGAAAGGCCGGCAGGTACGTATCCATGGAAAACGGGCCCAGCATCATGGTCATTGCCAGACTCAGCACCACAATGAAAGGCGTTTTAGATTGGGTCATAGAAGCTCGCGGTAAAAGGGCGTAATGATGGACAACACCCACGATATGATACCGGCTGATGCCATCAAGGCAATCGAATAGAAAATGAGGGGGTGGGCTGCGAGGCGGTAATCGACTAAACACCTAGCCAGTTTGTTATCGGTTAGCGCGGCTATGCAAAAGAGTGTGCTCAAAGCTATTTTAAAAACACACCCCCAACAAGGAGACCAGGATGTCTATCCCCCAGCCAGAACGACTCCATCTCGACAGCGATGCAGCGACCGGCTACCCCAACTCCCCTCTACCAGTGCTGGTTTATCGTCAGGTTCTCGACCTCAGCAATGCCGAGGAACGGGCCGAGTCGTTCGAAGCCATGTTCCAACGCCACGGCTGGCCGCCGGCGTGGCGCTACCACCTGTATGACTTTGACCACTTTCACTCCACTGCCCATGAAGCACTAGGCATTTTCCGCGGGCAGGCCAAAGCACGCCTGGGTGGGCCTAACGGCAGCGAGCTGATGCTTTATGCTGGCGATGTGCTGGTGCTACCCGCAGGGGTTGGTCATGCCAGCGTAGAAGCAGACGAGGATTTCTGCATGGTCGGTGCCTACCCACCCGGCCAAGAGCCTGAAATAGAGCGCGGCGACCCCGCACAGTTGGCGGCGGCTCAAGAACGAGTGGCTGCCGTTGCCTTACCCGAGGATTCCCCGGTAGGTGGTTCATTAGCTGGGCTGTGGCGGGAAGGCCACTGGCAAGCTCGTCGATTGATTGGCTTTTCGACTAAATGGGACAGTTAGTCCTGTTACCTTTCATAACTTCAGAGTTTCTGAAATAAAAATTTCTAAAATCATGTTGCTAGCTCCTGAGTTAACTAACTCATGAAGCTACCAGTGCCCTCACGTGAGGGTAAAATACTATATAAATGTCATTCGATATCTTATAAATATCATTAATGGAGAACCAAACCGCTCAACTTGAGCGGTTTGGTTGTTTATTTCCAATGTATTGCATACTAACCGAGCGTATTCTTACGCTTGATTAGAAAGGCCCGTAGTTAATCAACACAGCGGTAACTACAAAGGCGATGCCCACTAGCGTCCAGAGGCATACCAACGGAAACGCGAAACGTACCCAGTTACTCCATGGCACTCCGCCCACGGCAAGCACAGACATCAACACCCCCGATGTCGGCGTAATAATATTGGTGATCCCATCACCAAGCTTGAATGCAATCACCGCCGTTTGCCGAGTGATATCAAGCATATCCGCAAGCGGCGTCAAAATCGGCATCACTACAGCTGCCTGACCGCTACCAGAAGGCACCAGGAAGTTGAAAAAGAGGTTGAATACAAAAACAGCGAGCGCACCCAACATGGAGGGAAGCGTACTCAAGGGCACAAAAATTGAATTCACTACCGTATCGAGAATCATCCCCTCGGCCATGAGCACCGTAATGCCTTTGGCAATGCCAATAATAAAGGCACCATATAGCATACCTTTGGCCCCCTTCATGAACATCTGCACAAACTCATTAGGCGAAAAACGAGCGAGTGCAGCGCTTCCTATCCCATTGATCATAAAGATGGCAGAAAGCTCATTAACGCCCCATCCCAAACCTAAAGAGCCATAAATAAACACCGCCAGGCAGGCAACAAAGAAGATTAAAATGACCAGATGCCGACGCGTAAACGTTAAGTTCTCATCATCGGACCCAATGGCTTCAGTGCTAAAGGGCTGATTCCCCATCAAACTACGGGCGGGATCGTCGCTAATGCGTTTGATATACCGACACACATAAGCAATTGTCACTGCCAATAGCACGAAAAATAGCGCCACCCTAAGCGGCGCGCCAGAAAATAGCGGCAGCCCTGCTATGGATTGAGCAATCCCCAGCGTAATGGGATCGAAAACAGCAGCCGCTGAGCCCGAAAAATAGCCCAAATAGACAATGGCGATCCCCGCGATCGCATCTAACTTAAGCGCTCGTGCCAACACGATACCCAACGGAATAAAGGCAATAACGGCATTCGACCCAACGCCAATGGCAGATACCACGCCAAATACAAAAGACACCACAATCGCGAGCAGATATTTACGCCCCCGGGCTTTATCAACCAGGCTTTTGATACCTGCATTGATCGCACCAGTAGACTCCACCACTGCAATCGCACCGCCCATTACCAGAACTAAAGCAATGAGGTTTGCTGAGCTGATAAAACCGTTTTGAATAGAAAGAAAAATATCGAAAAAATTAAGGCCGCTAGACTCCACCAGATGAAAACTGCCGGGAATAACCGTAGGACGCCCCTCTGTGGTTCGCTCAAACTGGCCCGAGGGAATAAAGAAACTCAATAACCAAGCCACCAGTAATAACCCAAACAGAATCACAAAGGCATCGGGCATGGCCATTCTTTGTATTGATCTAGTTTTCACGTTGAAATTTCCTGAATATTTTTTCATATAGTTATTTATTTAACGCACTGACAAACGGCTGAATGGCGTATCAGACCTGCCGTATCAACGCCGCCAGGATCGCCGCACGCGGTACAATTGAGGCTATTTCAATGTGCTCATATTCCGCATGGGGGGCAGCGCCAGTTGCACCCAGCCCATCAAGGGTGGGAATACCTTTGGCTGCAGCGAAATTGCCGTCGCTTCCTCCACCTACCGAGGCTTCCGTAAGCTCAATGCCGAATGCACCGGCAGCGTGCTGTGCAAGTTCAAACAGACGAGCCGTAGCATGTGTTCGCTCCATCGGCGGGCGCGTCATGTCACCGCTAACGGTTAGCGTTACGCTGGGATGAAATGGGGTACTTTGATAAATGGCATTGTAGAGCCGCCCGGCTTCTTCCAGCGTCGTTACCCGAACATCAATACCTAACTCAGCTTCCTCCGGCACGACATTAAGTGGGCCACCGCCACGTACCATCCCAACATTCACTGTGGTTCCCAGGCCGGGGTCGGCCAGGCTATGTAAGTACTGAATCTGGTGGGACAACTCCTCAATCGCACTCACCCCTTCTTCAGGGTTATTGCCCGCATGAGCTGCTTTACCCGTTATATGCATGTAAAAGCGTCCAGAGCCTTTACGTGCCGTTTTCAAAGCGCTGCCATTAGCCGTGGCAGGTTCAACAACCAGCACCACATCGCTCGCAACCGACTCCTCCTCAATTCGTTGTCGCGAGGTAGGGCTACCTAACTCCTCATCACTGGTACATAGAAAACGAATACGGGCATTGGGAAGCGCATCGAGTTCAACGAGTGCTTTGACAGCCCAAATGGCTTGAACAATACCTGCTTTCATATCCAAAATGCCGGGACCGTAAAACTTGTCCGTCTCACGGCGGATAGCGAGCCGGCCGATATCCCAAACCGTGTCGAAATGCCCCAAAATAAGAATCTGACGATCCCCCTCTCCTAGCGTGAAGCCAAGATGATCGCCCTTTTCAGTTTGTGGGAACGTTTCCGCCTGACATTGGAGCCGGTCTTGAAATAACTGGCGCAACATTTGACCACAGGCGTCCACTGCGGCTTTATCATTGGATGGCGATTCAGCACGTACCAACGCTTCAATATCATCGAGAATAGAACGCTGATGCTCTTGCAGATAAGTGTGAAGGGTATTCATATAGCCTCTCGAGTAAGAATGACAGCCTCTAAACAGCAGCAACCCAGAACAGCGTTGTGCTATTAGGCGCACGGTCAGTATGTGAGGGGCATAACAAGGAAAGAATAAGAAGCGCGCAGCCGAATCGTTGCGTTCAAAGCAACGGTTAAGAAGCCGGTGAAGGATAGAGAGAATGGTGCAACAACGCATAGACCAGGGAATTACCGAACATCGACTGGCTTACCTTTACGAGGTTGCCATGCAAGGAGGTGTTAGAGCGGCTGCCGAGTCAGTCGGCGTTAACCCTTCAGCCATTAGCCGGCAAATAGCACTGCTTGAGCGTCATCTGCAAATTCCCTTGCTCGAAAAACAGGGAAGGAACGTCACGGTGACCCAGGCGGGAAAGCTACTGATCGAGCACCACCGGGAAATGCTGTATCGGCGGCGTCAATTAGCCGAGACACTGCAGGATATGCGCCACTTGCGTCGAGGCAGTGTCAGCCTACGGGTCGGGCAGGGTATGATCAGTGAATTTGTGGAAGGGCCTCTCCAACAGTTCAGTGCAGATTACCCTGATGTGTTTGTCGATATTCACTCTGGCAACATGAGTGAAACAATCAACATGATGCTGCGGGGCAAAGTGGACATGGCGATCAGCTTTGGTCCATTAGGCGATCCTCCGGTCATGGTTCGCAGTTTTAACCGCGGCCCCATTTGCGCCATAGTGCCGCCACATCACGCTTTGGCAGGCCTTGAAGCCATTACGCTTGAAACCCTGGCCTCCCAGCGATTGATCTTTATGGCAGAACAATTCGGCATCCAACAGTACATCAATGAAATGTTCAGCAGCCAACACCTAGCCCCTCTGCCCGCTTACCAGTGCAATCATTTTTCAACGGCTATTGCGCTCGCAATATCAGGGCTAGGTATTGCCTTCATGACGCGGCAGTCTGCCCGCCCATTGGTGGATCGTGGTGATATCGTTGCGATCCCTGTCGAGCACTCTTTATCGCATACCGCTACCTGCCATCTCATCCGTAGCCAAGGAAGAAGGTTCACTCCTGCCGCTGAACACCTATGGAAAGTACTCGCGAGCTCAATGCAATCACAGTCTGCCGGGAAGCGCTGAGCTTAAATCAGGTAGCGCTTTTACTCGTTAAATTTGGGGAGTAATTCGCGTCCAGTAATGCCCCCATATGAGGCAGCCAAGGCAACCCGCCACGCTTACCTTAACAGCTAACACCGGGGCTAAAACCGCATGGATGTGCCAGTGCCCGACCAGCATCACTCGTGCGCACCCACCTTGTCTGGGTGGCTACCCAGCATCAGAAACACCACAATCGACAGCAAAGCGATGAGAATCGCAGCAGCTGTTAGCAAGATCGAGTGCGTGGTGGAGAATGCTGCCTTCGCGGCCATGATGAGTGCATCCGCCTGATCTGCAGCCAGCCCTTGTGCCACAACGATGCTGTCGCTGATCGAGCGCGCAGCCTGTGCACTGAGGGCTGGCTCCAAGTGTGGCGGCAGTACAATAGTGCTGGTATAGACGCTCGCCATGAAAACCCCAAACAGGGTGATGCCGAGCCCACTGCCCAATTCGTAGCCGGTGGCTTCCAAAGAGCCTGCAGCCCCTCCTTTACTGGCGTCCACTGCCCCCATAATGGCAATTGAGGAAGCGGTCAGGCCGATGCTTAGGGTGAGCCCCAGCACGGCCAAAGCTGTTGGCACTGTCCAGTCAGGCGCGTGGAAGTCAGCATGCGCCAGGTAGGCCAAAGCGGCTGCCGCAATCGCCATCGACATGCTGGCAACCAACCGTAAGCCGAACCGGTTGGACAGGTAGCCTGCAACAGGGCCACCAACTGCAGCGGCCGCCATGATCGGCACCATAACAAGGCCGGCCTGCAGCGGCGTCTTGTCCAGCACATATTGCAGCTCTTGCGCCAGCGTCAGTTCGACACCTGCCAGTGCGCCGGAAGCCACTAACGCCATCACCATGCCAACGACAATGGCCGGATGGCGAAATAGCGATAAGTCCAGCATCGGCTCCGCCGAACGCAACTGGATACGTGCAAACCAGGTCAGCATCGCTAGTCCCAGGAAGAGCACCAACCCTGCACGCCACAGCGGCTGCCCCGCACCCACCCCAGACTTGATGCCATAAACCACCGAGATGATACCAACAAGCAAAATCAAGGCCTGACCGAAAGCCCATTTGCCTGGCGTCGTCGCCTCGCGGCGGGGCAGCAGCGCGTAGGCGACCGGCGCCACCACTAGCATGATGGGAACATTGATGAGGAATACCGAGCCCCACCAGTAATGTTCCAACAAGACACCACCAATCAATGGGCCAACTGCCGCGCCTGCGGCCCCAACCGTTCCCCATAGGCCAAGCGCCATCGCACGCTCGCGCTCGTCCTCGAAGGTTTTGCGGATGACACCCAGAACACAGGGCATGATCATCGACCCGCCAATGGCGAGCAGCACTCGAGCACCGATCAACATGACGGGTGTCGTCGAGAATGCCGCCAGTAGTGACGCCACCCCTAACACCAAGAGTCCGGTCAGCAGCACACGACGCGTACCGATTCGGTCAGCCAGCGTGCCCATCGGCACCAGCAGGCCCGCCATCAGCAGCGGATAAATATCGATGATCCACAGCACTTCGGTGCCAGTGGCACCTAGCGCCGGCGTCAGTACAGGTATAGCGACGTGCAGGATCGTCATGTCGATGACAACGGGCAGGAACGCCAGCATTACAGCAAACAGAACTAGCCAACGTTGTGGGATAGCAGAAAGCATTAGCCACTTAACTCCTAGATAATGATGTCACTTCCAACGCTGCCACTGAAAAGGTGTCTGACACAGGGGACGCCGACAGCGTTAGCACGATAGGCGGAATCAGTCGGCGCATGGCATTAATGCTCTATATCGTTATCGGGTTGTAATGATGAAAGGCGACGAGCCGTACGCCTGCCACTAACGCGCTCCTGAAGACCTATCACGAAAACGAAGAACACCGGGACGAAGAGAATCACCAGAAGCGTTCCGCTAACCATGCCGCCGAAAACGCCCGTGCCTATCGCATGCTGGGTTTTGGCACTGGCGCCAAACGCAACCATCAACGGCACCACTCCCAAGCCGAAAGCGAGTGAGGTCATAAGAATCGGACGCAGGCGCAGGCTGGCGGCTTCCACCGCGGCCTCCATCAGCCCCTTACCTTGCTCACGCAACTGTTTTGCGAACTCAACGATCAAGATCGCGTTTTTCGCAGACAACCCGATCACGGTGACCATACCGACTTTGAAGAACACATCGTTAGGCAGGTCACGCAGCAACATAGCAGCTACCGCACCCAGCAACCCCAGCGGCACAACCAGGATGACCGACAGCGGAATGGACCAGCTCTCGTAGAGAGCGGCTAACACCAGAAACACCGCCAGGATGGATAGCGCAACCAGCATGGGTGCCTGAGCAGCGGACTGGCGCTCCTGAAGGGACTGCCCCGTCCAGGCCACTGCGAAACCGGGCGGAAGTTGCTGCGCCAGACGCTCCATTTCAGCCATGGCATCACCAGTGGAAGCCCCCTTCGCCGCACTGCCGGAAATGCTGGTGGCGGGATAGCCCAGGTAGCGCACCATTTGTAGCGGTGTTTCGTCCCACACCGGAGTCACCACCTCTGACAGGGAAACCATGCCCCCCCTGCTATTTCGCACATGCAGCTTGAGCACGTCGTCGACCTGCATGCGTGCCGACGCATCCGCTTGCATAATCACCTGCTGCATCCGGCCCTCATTCGGGAAATCGTTGATGTAGGACGACCCCATCGCGGTAGACAGGATTTCGCTAATGTTGGCGAACGACACGCCGAGCGCTTCGGCTTTCTGGCGATCGATGTCAAGACGAATGCTCGCCCCTTCCGGAAGGCCGTCGGAATAGACGTCACTAACTACCTTGCTCTGCGCCGCCAGTTCCAGCAGCGTCGTCTCGGCAGCCTTAAGGGCGGCCGGCCCCTGGTTGCGGCGATCCTGCAAGAACATCGTAAAGCCGGACTTGGTACCCAATTCATCAATGGCCGGCGGCAACATACTCATCACCGTCCCTTCGTTCAATTGACTCATGGCTGCCTGAGCTCCTTCCGCTTCACTCGCCGCCGTGGCACCGTCGCGCTTCCCCCACTCCTTTAGCGTGGTGAACGTCAGCGCTGTATTCGCGCCAGACCCAGAGAACCCGAAGCCCAAAATAGACATATTGCCGTCCACTGCAGGGCGCGCCATGACGTACTCCTCATACGCCTTGACGACATCCAAGGTACGCTCGGTGGTCGCATTAGCGGGTAGCTGGATACTGGTCATGAAATAGCCTTGATCCTCTTCCGGCAGAAAAGCCGAAGGCAACTGGCGGAAGGCGAACACCAGCACGCCTGCGATGACCACAAACACCAGCATGACCCGACCACTGCGGGCGACCAGCCTCCCCACACGCGATTCGTAACGGGCGGTCATACGTTTAAGCGCCCGGTTGAACATGCCGAAGAAACCGCCTTTGTCGTGGTGCCCCGGTTTAATGGGCTTGAGAAGGGTTGCGCATAGCGCCGGTGTCAGCGTCAACGCCAGAAACGCCGAGAACAGAATCGAGACCACCATCGCCAGCGCGAATTGCTTGTAGATCACACCGACCGAGCCACTCGAGAAGGCCATCGGGATAAACACCACCGTCAATACCAGGGTGATGCCCACCACCGCGCCAGTAATTTCCTTCATCGCCTTGATGGTGGCGTCCTTTGGCGACAATCCCTCTTTGGCCATGATGCGCTCAACGTTCTCGACCACCACGATAGCGTCATCGACGATGATGCCAATCGCCAACACCATGCCAAACATCGTCAGCACGTTGATTGAGAAACCTGCCAGCAGCATCACCGTGAAGGTTCCCAACAACGCAATCGGCGCGACCAGTGCGGGAATCAGCGTGTAACGGATGTTCTGTAGAAACAGCAGCATCACCAGGAACACCAATACCATCGCCTCGATAAGGGTATGGATGACCTTCTCGATAGAAACCTTAACGAACGGAGCCGTATTAAAGGGAACCGATGAGCTCATGCCCGCGGGTAGCGCCTGGTTTAACTCAGCCAAACGCGCCTGCACACTTTCCGACGTGCGGACAGCATTGGCGCCGGGTGCCAGCTGTATGGCTGCCGCCGTCGCTGGCTGACCATTCTCACGATTGGAGAAGCCGTAGGATTGGGCGCCCAACTCGACTCGCGCCACATCGCCCAACACCACTTTGGAGCCGTCGACATTAGCGCGAAGTACGATAGCGGCGAACTCTTCCGGCGTGCTCAATTGCCCCTGTGCGGTCAACAGCGAGGACACCTTTTGGCCGGGTAAGGCCGGAGACGCGCCGATGCTGCCCGGCACAATCGGTGCGTTCTGCTCCGTGATCGCGGTCGAGAGATCATTCACCGACAAGCCGAAAGCAATCAGCTTCTCCGGCTCTATCCAGATTCGCATTGCCTGCTCAGCACCGAACAGCTGCACACGACCGACACCATCAATGCGGCGCAGCTCCTCGACGATATTGCGGGCCATATAATCGTTCAGGGCAATCTCATCAAAGCGCCCATCCTCGGAATTCAGACCTACGATCATCAGAAAACTGGATGACGCTGACTCGACGCTCAGCCCATCCTGACGAACCGCCTGGGGTAACCGAGGCTCGACTGCCTTGAGTCTATTCTGCACATCCACTTGGGCCAGTTCCGGATTTGTCCCTGGCTTGAAGGTGGCGGTGACAGAGGCCGACCCTGAAGAGTCCGCCGACGATTCGAAGTACAGCAGATTCTTGACGCTGGACAGTTCTCGTTCGATGAGACTGAGCACGGCATCGTTCATGGTCTGCGGTGTGGCGCCGAGGTAAGTCGCAGTGATGGTCACCGAAGGGGGCGCTACCGAGGGGTAGTGAGCGACCGGCAGCTTAGGAATGGCGATCACGCCCAGCAGGATGATAAACAGCGCGACCACCCACGCAAAGACTGGGCGCTGGATGAAGAACTGAGGCATTGCGGAGACTCCTGAAGCTTAATTAAGAAGATGCCACTGAAGCCTCAAGAGGCGATGACCTATGCCAATCAGTCGCGCTGACTTCGACACCATCAGAAAGTCGCTCTATACCCTCGACGACAACCTTCTGCCCCTCTGTCAACCCCGTCTTAATCCGATAATTACCGTTCGCCAATTCACCAAGCTCCACTGAGACCATCACCGCCTTGTCGCTGTCACCAATCAACCACACGTAGGGCTTACCGCCGATGCGCACCACGGACTGTTGCGGCACCGTCAACGCGTTGTCATAGCGTGCGTAGGGCACGCGGGCGCGCACAAACATACCGGGCAGCAGGCGTCGATTGGGATTGTCCACGAGTACACGCAGTAAAAGGTCACCCGTGCTGGCATCCACATTGATGCCCGAAAAAAGAATGCGTCCGGTGACATCGTAGGGTGTACCGTTGCTGCCGAGGATGGTGACCGGTAAACCATTATCTAGCGAAGGTTGCGCCGCCATCGCATCTTGAAGCGATTCAAGTGAGGAAGCCGAACGCTGAACATCGACATAAACTTTATCGATCTGCTGAACACGGGCCATGGGCGTGCTATCGCTGCTGCCGACAAGCGCTCCCACCGTTACCAACTCTTGATCAATTCGGCCAGCAATGGGAGACGCCACCGTGGAAAACTCTAAGTCAAGGCGGCGACGTGACAGCGTGGCACGCGCTTGAGCCACCTCAGCAGCGGCCTGCTGACTTTTGGATACGGCGTCGTCATAGGCCTGGCGGCTCACCGACTGCCCCCTGACCAGCGACTCCAACCGAGCGGACTGCGCACGGGCATTCGCAAGCTCGGCTTCGGCTTTCTGCAAAGCGGCTTCTGCCGTTTCCACTTCCGCTCGAAACGGCGCTGGGTTGATTTCGAATAATGGCTGCCCCGCACTCACGTCGGTTCCCTGTTCGAAAAGTCGACGTTGGACAATTCCGCTGACCTGCGGACGAATTTCCGCCACTTGAAAAGGAGCGACCCGGGCCGGTAAGTCTTCGGTCAGCTCCAATCTAACGGGTTCCAAGGTAACAACAGACACTCGGGCAGGCGGCGGCGCTACTTCTTGCTCAACTGGCCCGCAGGCGGTTAGCACGGTTAGCAGCAAGGCACAGAAGCCACCATTGCGGTAAATATGTCGGATCGTCATGCATCGTCCCTTCAGGCATCGTTCTTTCAGACCTAGCTCATTGAGAAATAGGTAAACATTTGCCTAGCAATAAAATTGAAGGGGACTATATCGCTGTAGCGTGGTATTAACGTCGACGGTATGTGTAGATATGATGGAGAACACTATTAATGTTTCATTAGGCGCTTACATGTCCACGACTCATCAGTCGCCAAGTTCTTATTCTGGTCAGCAAGCACTGATTCTCATCGCCGAAGACGAGCCTGAGATCGCTGATATTCTGCAGGCTTACCTGAAACGTGCGGGCCTCCGAACCATCTACGCAGAAGATGGACGTAAAGCATTAGATATGCATTTGTCGATGAAACCCGATCTCGTCTTACTTGATGTAAAGATGCCTAAAATGGATGGTTGGCAGGTGCTGTCAGAGGTTCGCCATCGGGGTAAGACGCCCGTCATCATGTTGACCGCGATGGATCAGGACATCGATAAACTCATGGGCTTGCGTTTTGGTGCCGACGACTACGTCGTCAAGCCGTTTAACCCTGCCGAGGTCGTCGCACGCACTCAGGCAGTGTTAAGACGCACCATGGCTGATGCTAGCCATCAACCTCTTGTGCTCAGGGTTCCGCCTTTTGAGATCGACTTGGAACAACACGAAGCCTTTGTTCAGGTGGGAGGAGACTCGCACAGCCTTGCGTTAACGCTCACCGAATTCAGATTGTTGACGCACCTTGCACGCGCGCCCAAAAAAGTTTGCACCCGCGCAGAGTTATTGGCCGCCTGCCTGCCCGAAGGTGAGGCGCTTGAGCGCACTGTCGACAGCCATATCAGCAAGCTGCGTAAAAAACTGGAAGACGTCGATGTGAAAGGCATACCCGTTGGCATACGCGGCGTTGGGTATCGGCTATGGGGAACAGAATGAAACTCATTGGATTGAGCCGGACAATCGCGTTAACAATGGCAGCAATGGCGTTTGGGATAACACTGCTAGTCGTGGTGACCTCTTATGTGTTCTATTTCATTACCTTCCATTTTTGGCAGGGGGCGATTAGCGAACCAAACATGTTCCCGTCGGGGCTAGAGTGGGCTTGGCTCGTTAGCACTACGTTGGTTGGGCTGGCGTTCGCCGTGATAGTGGGTATTCACTTGGCACGTCGCATTCTGGTACCGCTAAACTCCGTCACAGAAAGCATGCGTCGCGTCGCGCAAGGCGACCTGGACGCACGCGCCACGACGGGTGATCGCTCTTTAGGCGAGGCCGCCGTTTTGGCAAACGACTTCAATGCCTTGGCAGACCAATTACAGCGAATGTCCAAGGAAATGACGTTCTGGAATGCGGCGATTGCCCATGAGCTGCGTACGCCCGTTACTATTTTACGCGGACGCCTGCAAGGCTTGGCAGAAGGCGTATTCCCCCCCGAAAAACCCCAGTTTCAAAGCCTCCTTACCCAAATCGACGGTATGGCACAACTGATTGAAGACCTTCGCGCCGTAAGCTTGGCCGAAAGCGGCCATCTGAACCTTGAGATCAAGAAATGCGATCTTTCTACTGAAATTGAATCAGTCGTTGAATTTTGTAGACATGCCCTAGATGCATCAAATCATTATCCAACCCTTGATCTGCAATCTGGCGCCGCGTATTGCGATCCTGTCCGTATTCGTCAGGCATTGCTTGCGTTGCTGGAAAACGCTCGCCAGCATGCATCCCCAGGGACACTCATCATCCAAACGCGCCAGGACGACGGCTGGTGTGTTTTGCGTGTTATAGATACCGGCCCAGGTATTCCTCAGGAATATGCTTCTCAGATTTTCACGGCATTCCGGCATGCGCGGGACGCTGACAGTGGTATGCCAGGAGACAAGCGAGGAAGCGGGCTAGGATTGGCGGTAGTCGCGGCGATTGCAAGAGCCCATGGTGGCGAGGCTAAATGCTACCCCTCTGATGAGGGTGGCTCTTGTTTCGAGTTGCGCTGGCCTTCTCAATCACATAGGGGGTGATGACATAGCGCGTGATGACATAGCGCGTTTACCCTCTTGGCGAACTACTAAGAAAAAATCCTTAGTGGTTGCCTGCTCGCGCAATTGGCGCTGCTCCCAGAGATACACGAGCCGAATAGAGTTCATATTCGGCTCATAGGTTAGTCAGAAAGCTAACTGGGATGGAGAAGTATAGGTGGAGGGAAATCAGGGGAGAAGAGTGGATTGTGAAGAATGGATTGAGAGCATGCTGACGTTCTTGCTCGCGGTTACCCGGGAACGCCGAGGGCGCCCCCAGGTTTAGAATCAGCATACGGCTAAGACTCAACTCCAGCTGCCTGTGCCACCGCCAGCGCCGGTAACGGTGGAGACGGCACCCGACTGGAAGTGGCCCAATAGATTACTGTCGCCGTCGAAGAACAGAATGCTCAGATAGACTGGCGTACCCTGAAATTCGAAACTTACCGTATCACGATAGAGCCGTTCGAGATCTTTGGTATAGACATCCCCAAAGAGAGCGCCGCCGCCCGCTGAGGAGATGCCGCCAGCATTGCCATCGAAGGACTTGCCATCGGTGATGTTAACCTGAAACCTAAGATAGAAGATCAGGCTGGCTACGCTGCCGGTAGCAGGATAGGCCTTCTCGGAAGCCATCAAAGCGTCGGCAACGTCATCGATCTGCTCAGGCTCGAGTTTTTCATGCATGGCAACACGAAAGTCGTGGGCGATCAGTTTTTTATCAATGGTTTGAGGAGCATTCATGGTTAGATACCTCATGCGGATGTTGTGAAATCGGCGGCCGGTCATCGACCGCGGCTTACCTGCCCTAAGCATTTCAGCTTAGATACTGCGCAGTCACAGCATCAGCTCGGCATCACCAATATTGCTAACAATAGCCACACGAAGTACAACGGATCACTTCGGTATCAGCTTCTCTTGCGCCCTTGGCAGCAACGAACTCTTGGAAGATCCTGGAGCAAACGACTGCATAAGGAGAATAACGATGGACACTTCAACGCTTCGGGTTGCCATTATCGGCGGCGGCGTCTCTGGCCTGTCACTGGCCTACTACCTTCAGAAGCTCGGTGGCAAAGCAGCCCAGCAGATAGAAATCACCCTATTCGAGCGCAAAGCCACGCTTGGCGGCAACGCCGAAACGGTGTGGGTCGACCTCGGCAATCGGCGGCAACCGGGCAAGCCCGAGTCGCCCTATCGGCGCTGGGCCGACCTAGGGGTCAATGATGTCAACTTGGCCACCTATCATCGCCTGCGCACGGTGCTTAGCGAGATCGGCGAGCTAGAGCGCATGAAGCCGCTAGAGAATACCGAGAGCTACTTCAGCCGTGACGGAGCGATAGCCCTGACCGATGATAGCGACCTGGCCCGCGGTGTCAGCGACCCCGCCCACGAGCTAAATCAGGCCGAAGGGGGCAAGCTAGCGCCGTTGATCACCGTGGTGCATCAAAGCGCCATCGACCTAGTGGAGAGTGGACGCATTACGCCCCGCTATACGGTAGATGACTTCTTCGACAGCTGTGTCGCCACGCCCGTCGAGATGCTGGCAGCCGCAGCGGATCATTTGAAAATCACCATCGACTGGCAGGACCCGGCGCTGCCAGCTCGGCTGGAACGCATCCGCCACACCATCTACTATCCACGCATATCGGCCATGTACTTCGCCGACGATCGCGGCCCGGGCGGTATGCCACTCCAAGCTCCCTTCGAGTATTACCGCATTCAGGAAGGTGGCTCGCCCCCAGATCGCCGCTACTTCGAGCATGGCTCCCAGCACTGGCTTGAGGCCTTGGCCGCTTATATCGCCAACCCCGAGACTCAGGGCCCAAGAGTCAAAATCCTGCGCGGCATCGACGTAGAGGCAAGGCTCTCGCCCCAGGGCGCAACGCTAGCCGAGCGTACCGCTTCAGGTGAACGCCGCTGGCAGGCAGATATTCTAATCATGGCCACCCATGCTGAAGATGCCCTGCCGATACTGACCTTTGGCGACGGCCTGACTGAGATCCAGCAAGGCCTTCAGCATATTCTTGGCAAGGTGCGCTACACCCGCAGCTTCAGCGTCTGTCACACCGCTGCAGCCCGCCTGCCACCCAATCGCAACCTATGGCGTACCTACAATATCGAAGTACGGAACCCTGAAGACACCTTCTTCCCCTACCGTATCGACTATGTAGCCAACCGCCACCAGAACGATGCAGAGAACAGTGATTACAATCAGGCAGGCCTGCCGCAGTACTTCGTCTCTCTGGTGGATGATCTCAACAAGATTCCCCACCGCGAGATGCTCGAGCGGCGCCCTTCGCCCCTGAACGACTCCATAGCCACTGAGCCAAACGAAGCTGGCTACCGAGACCGCTTGCCGCCACTGGGCAGCGCTCTGGAAGCCAAAGCCTGGACCCTGTTCAAGCACAATGTACTGGATGCCAACTGCCTGGAAGCTCAAGCGGAAATCGAGCGCTATAACCGAACCACCGCCCAAGGACGCTTCGAGGGAAACCAGAACGTATGCCCGCTGCTGTTTGCTGGCGGTTGGGCGCGCGGCGCGGGCCTTCAGGAGCAGTGCCTGGAACAGTCAGAGCATCTCATCGCCCTGCTGTTGGGGGATACCGGATCAACGTAAAGATAACGCGCGACGACTAGTAACGGCTGGCAGCCAGACAAGGCATCGTCATCAGCAGACCAGCCACTTCGCCCTGGCGCCAGCAATCCCGTAAAGCTTCCAGAGCGCTAGACTCGCCGTTCTCTTCGCAGCTCTCCAACCAAACAGCGTGAGCCTCAATCAGCGCTCGGTGATGCTCGCCCCAGGCACAGGGCTCCGCCGCCATCAGCTGGGTCAAGCGCTGGGCATAGTGGCGGGCTGCGGAAGGGCGATGGTCAAGCAAGCTAACCTCCGCCGCCGTGACAAAAAAACGGTAGCCGTTGTGCCCCACGCAGCCAGCATCCAGCAACGCTTCACCCTGTTGCAGCGTCTCCAAGCGAGCCTCTGGATCCTCTTCCAACAGCGCCCGAGTGCCGAGCACCCAAGGGCCAATAAAGGCCGTCAGACGGTGCTGTTCCACCAACTGCCAGGCACGCTCGATACTGGCTCGCGCCTCAGCCTGTCGTCCGGTGATCAGCTCGATACGGGCACGGCTCTCCAACAGAAAGGCCTCGAAGCGCCCTGACCCCAGGCCGCGAGCCACTGCCAGCGCCTGTGTAACCTGCTCGTCGGCCGCATCGGGATTGCCCTGGGAAATCAGAACCCAGGACGCCGTTAGCCGAGCCACCACTTCAGCACGCCGATTGCCAACACGCTTGCCCAGCTCAGCAGCATCGAAACAGTCGGCCAACGCCGCCTCGGTCTCGTTAGCATAAAGACGAGCCGTACCCAGCATGAACAAATTAGAGGCCTCTAGGTCAGCGTGGCCGTGAGTTCGGCAGAGTGCCACACAGTGGTCGAAAAGCTCGTAGGTGCTGCGCATCTGCCCCTCGGCATAATGCGCATCGCCCAGCCCACTCAGGGCCTGGATTTCGGTATGCACATCGCCACCCAATCGGGCCTGCTCCAGTGCCCGAGTGTGGTAGGCCCGGCTGGTGGCAAAATCGCCCCGGGGGAAATAGAGATTACCTTTTAGATAAAACACTTCAGCTAGGGGCAAAGGGTCTTTCAGCATCTCGGCCAGGGGCAACAGCCCATCGAGTATCGCTTCTTCTGCCTCTAGGGCATCGAGCATGTTCAGCACCCGGGCTAGCCAAAGATCCGCGGTAATGCGCTGACACTCCTCTCGGGCGAACGTGCGCGCCGTCTCGAAGTGCTCGCGAGCCGCCTGGATGCGCCCGGTCGCCATCGCCACCTGGCCTTGCAGCAGCACTAACCGGTACTCATCCTTCGGCGCATAATCGATGGCTCGGCATTGTCTCAGCAGCGCCATGGCTTCCTCATGCCGATAACGCAGCATTTCCGCTGCCACCGCCTCCAGGAACGCATTCGGTGCTTCCAGGGAACGTGCACGGTGAAGATGGCGCGCACGTAGCCCCAGTTCCGTTTCACCATACAGCTCAGCCAGCCGGAGATGCAGGCGGTCGCGTTGTATTTTTGGAATCCCTTCGTAGATGCCCTGTAGAATCAGGTCATGCACAAAGCGATAGCTCCCCTCTTCCAGCGGGCGTACCAAACTGTAGCGCTGGGGGAGTTCAGGTCGATAATCGGCCTGCCCCACCACTTCCTGCAGCAACGCTAGGGAGAAGCGCTGCCCCATAACGGCGGCGACGCACATGGCCCGACGATCCAGATCGGTGAGCTGATCCAGCTTGGTCTGTACCAGATTAGCGAGGCTGGCTGGCAAGCTGCAGTGGGGATGAAACAGCAACAGTTGAGTCAGAAACAGCGGATTGCCCTGGGCCTGAGTGACAAGGCGGGAGGCATGCTCGGTGGGAACCGCTCCGAAGCTGGCTACCAGGGCCTCGGCCTCTTGGGGGCGCAATGGAGGAAGTTCGATCAGGGTTAGCGGCGACTCAGGCAACTGTGGCCTTAGACGGGTCTCTAGTGGGTCCTGCTCTAAGCGTGAGGTAAACAGCCAGATCACCGGCGCTTCCAGGGTCTCCTGGAGTAGCCCAGTCAGGGTTCCCAGCAGCGCCTCATCGGCCCAGTGAAGGTCTTCCACCACCAGCAATTGGGGGCGATGAATAGACCGCGCCAGGAGAGTGTCGCGCAGTGCCAGAACCAAACGCTGGCTGCGGGTCTCCGGGGTCATGGCCGCATAGAGACGCTGCGCATCCTCTGGCTGAGCCAGCCCCAGCAAGGGGCGCAGCAGCATGGCATGATCCACGGGCAAACGCAGCGCCGAAAGGCGAGCGAGCAGGCTCGCTTCGTCTATCGTTTCACCTTTCGTCTCATCGGACGTTTGAAGCAGCGAACGAGTCAGCTGCATCAACGGGCCTTCATCGGCACGCGTGCCGAAGTCCAACACCTCGGCCTGATGATGATCGGCATGCGCCGCCGCCATCTCGGCAAACTCGGCGCTGAGACGCGTCTTGCCGATGCCCGCCACGCCGCGAATATAGATCAGATGGCCAGCCTGATAGTCACAGGTACTCTCTAAAATGGCCTGCAGCTGCCCCAACTGCACCCGGCGCCCCACCAGTTCGAAGCGGGCCTCCTGAGATTCGTCTCGGGGATGGCAGTAGCGCAGCCAATCTCCGCCTTCATCATCGAAGATAAAGCGTTCCGCCAACTGCACCGCCACCCCGCGCTCAACCCAAACACCGCTCCGCTCCTCCGCTATCGAAGGGGGCGTAGCGGACGGCCATTGGCCAGCCTGGAGATATACGACCTTCGCCACTCCCTGTTCCACCAGGGTCGCGGCGCACAACAGGCCCCGCTGGGCATCGCTACGGTAAGCCCGGGGCAGCCCAAACAGGGCCGTCCCTTCTTCCGCCAGGCTGCCGCCGAAATGCTGAACCCAGGTCGCCAGGGTTGGCTGGTCAGCCACCACAGCATGCAATTGGATCAAGACACGCGCGCTTTCCATCTCCTCGCTATCAGCGGCAGGCACAGCGGCGGCCTCTTCCGCATTCGCTGACAGCGCCTCAACCTCGACGCCGTAGATCTCAGCCAAGTGGCGAGCGGTGCGATAAAGCACCGCCCGCCCACTCTCGGCCCGTTTAATCGAAGCAATAGAAACGCATAGGCGCTGGTCGAAGCAGTACTCGGCCAGCGCCTCCTGACTCAAGCCCAGCCGTTTGCGGTGCTGCTTCAAGCGCTGGCGATCCAGCCGCAAACGCCCATCTTGGGGAGCGATCATGATTGCCTTCCTTTCTCGAACACGCGGGAAATGTCGACCATGGCACTGCATCACGCTTTACATGAAAAATCGGCGTGCAAAGACTGGCTAGCTTTTGTGCAAGCCTATGGTTTTTTAGTATTAGATGGAACTAAGCCTAGCAGATTACGAGCTAGTGCAGAGCAAGCGGCACTAGTTTTGAGGAAAGATGAGCAGAAATACATAGACCTACCACCTCGCCCATTCAGCTCACAGGATGAGCCGATTATGGTTTATATTCGGCTCATAATATAGCCAGATACTAACTGGAATTTGGTAGAATAGAATCAGTAGCAGAAAAAGCTTGATGCAGCTATGGCTGACGGTCATGCGTAGCGCTAAAACCAACATTAAAGAGGCAATTAGATAGCCAAAAGACTCACCCCGTTTGTTATTGCCTATGATTTTGATGGTACTGAAGGCCGTTACTACACGATTTATCTTCTCGACTGGCTCCCACTAGTGCTATCCATTCTGGAGGTAATCCTGGTTATTCAGGGGCCTTCCAGGCCAGCCCAGGAAATCGGCGTATCGCATAAGATGATTTACGTTCTTTACGTGCAGATTTTACATATACTGACGTGCGGGCATTCGTGGATTGGGTCATTGAACGCATACAACTTGCCGAGCCACGGTGGCAAATTAGCAATATCATTTAAAGGTTTGCGCTCGCCCCCTGTTGTCCGGCATACGGCCTTTACCTAGGCAAAGCGATGCTTCGCAACGTGGGTACTACAGCTCACGGCTCCACACCTGACCGACAAGATCCTTGCCGAAGCTGTGATGGGGCGTTTCCTCAACCAGTTCGAAACCCGCCCTTTCATAGATTTTTCGCGCACCAATAAGAACGCTGTTGGTCCACAAGATGATTTTTTTATAGCCAGCTTGGCGGGCGAATCTTAGGCATTCATCGACAAGACGGCCACCTATTCCAAGACCTCGGGCGCAGGGATCGACATAGAGTAACCGCAGCTTTGCGGTCGCTTCGTCCTCCCTAACGACGAACACGGAACCAACGACACTTCCTTGCTTCTCGACGACCCAGCACCGTTCCCATTGCGGGTCATAATCACGCAGATACTTGGCGACGATGTCTGCTGTCAGTGCTTCATATTCACTGTTCCAGCCGTACTCTTGGGCATAAAGAACCGCCTGCCGATGGACGATCCATCCCATATCGCCCGGCTGCGGGTCGCGCAGCAGGTAGTTCGAATCGGTATCGCCAAGCAGGCTCTCAATTTGATGCATCGCCTCGATCAACTGGTGTTGCTCAGGCTCCGAAAGCCGCTTGAGCATGGCAACAACTTCGCGCTGGGACGCATCACTCAACGGCAGGTAAGTTTCCCGCCCATGATCAGTCAATTGCAGTTGCGCCGCCCGGCGATCGGAGGGCAAGGGGATCCTGGTGATGAGCCCCTTCTTCTCGAAGCCTTTCAGCACCCGGCTCACGTAACCGGCATTGAGCCCCAGCTCCCGGCAAATATCCGAGCTGGTAAGCATCGGCCGATGCGCCAGCTCATAAAGAATGCGAACCTCCGTTAGCGAGAATGGGCTTTCCAGCAAATGCTCGTGCAGCACACCGATCTGACGCGTGTAGAAACGGTTAAAGCTTCGCACCGTTCCAGCTCGCTCATGCAAGCGTTGTTCTGCGGCCATGGAAGAGGCCTCCAGTTAGTTGCCTTAAGCACATAATTAATTGCTTTTGGCAACCATGTCAACAAGATCTCATAAGAAACTACTGACAAAATAAACGAAGCTCACTCGACTGCGCGACGACCTGAATATCAAGCGCCACACATCTCCCAAACAGGCATCTCCCAAGCAACACTCAATGAACAAAAACCATCACCACAAGCACCATGGTCAGCAATAGCAGGTACACCCTGGCATGAAGACGGTCAGGAATGCGTCCGATCCAGGTCGATGCCAGGCGGATTCCGAGCCATGAGCCCACTGCGAGTACCAGCAAGGCGCGCAGATCCACATAACCGGCATACCAGTCCCCCAACGCTGGGTGATTTGCCGACAGCAACACATACGTCGCGGTGCCACTCACCGCCATGGGCAACGACAACGGATTGGCCATGGCAGTAGCTGCCGTCATACTTGCGCCTCTACGGCGCATGAGCGGTACGGTCATCACACTGCCGCCAACGCCCAGCAAGGCGGCCACCGCACCAATCAATGTCCCCGTCATCGCCGTTACCCCACGCCCTATAGGACGCACATCACTCCCCGCCTGATGCAGAAAACCGGGTCGCAGAGCGGCATCCGCAATCGTGATGCCCAGATAGCCGATGAACGCCCAGCGCACCCACTCCCCGCTCAACGACACGGCAGCCGCCGCGCCAAGCACGGCGCCCACGGCGATATAGCCCACCAGCGGACGCACCAGGTGCCACTGCACGGTCTGCCGTAGATGGTGGCGCCATGTGGACAGGGAAGCAGCAAATACCATCAACGCCGTCGAGGTGGCCACCGCGATATGCATGGCCGCCTGACCGATACCACTATCCGGCCCATGGACGGAAATCAGCAGGGTATACAGCAAGGGAACCACCACAAACCCACCACCGAAACCGAACAACACGGTAGTCACTCCCGCCAACCCGCCACAAAGAAGCAATACGCTATACACCGGCACTCTCCTGATGAAACGAAACAGCAGGCACTATATGCTGGCGAGGATTGGCCGACATTCGTCACTCGGACAACCATCAACGCGTTTCAGCCAGGTTAACGCTAATGCTCAAGACACCTCTTTCAGATGTGGATCATGTGGCACGGCCCATAGTGGCCATCGTTACTGACTACCGCCCCGGCACCCTCCTCGATTTTCATACCCATCGGCGTGCCCAGTTTCTCTATGGCATGAGCGGCGTGATGGAAGTCAATACGGATGACGGCGACCAGACCACTGCTACCCGCAATCGCGCCGCCGATATCGAAGACCTCCGGCGCATAAGCGCCGAAGAAGAACCACCAGTCAAAGAGTCGCCAAGGGTGATAGACCGGCGTGCCGAAGAGATCAAACCAAGGAGAACCGAGGCGTAGCTGATAGCCCAGGGCGGCGGCGGTCCACTGTGTGGCGCCCCAAACACCGACAATCACGATGCCGAAAATGGCAGTGACCTGTCCGAACAATACGCCCTGAGAGTGCATTCACCGACCTCCGATATCTTCGCGCTAATGCCTCGTTCCATCGCGACACAAGAACGCCGTATAACGCGAGGATCAGTGCCGAGCCGGTGCCGATCAAAGATCTATTATCGGGATGGAGTTGATGAAAAAAACATCTTTTCATACCGGAAATAACACAATAAAAACGCCGCAAGCGGGAGCGCGTTGCGGCGTGTCAGTAAAGAAAAGAGGAATTTGTTGTCAGTGGTCTGACATCAGAACTTAGGTGACTCCTCCGGTGGTGTATAGGGCGTTTCCCCATCGCCATAGAATCGCTTGCGTGTGGCTTCGGCGACTCGGTTGCATAACACATCGGCCCGCTCCGCCTTGCACTGCCGACGCAGCTCCGTCAACTGTTTGGAATCGCCGGACAGCTCGTCCACGGTCGGCTCTTCGGACCTTGCTCGGCGCTTTCGATGGGCCGCAACCGGACAGCGCTGCAACCAGCAGTGATGGGATAACCTGCTTCATAGCTCGACATCCCCCTAGCCAAGTTCGGGTGGAGGGACAAGCCTTATACCCTCAGATGATGCAAGGCCCTGCACCCGCTCAATGAAGCGAATCAAGACATCCGATATCTCCGCTTCCCGACGCAACAGATACGTTGTCAGCATCGGCGATCGCCCTGACAGCGGATGGGCCACCACGCCACACATCACGACTAGCCGTGATGTGTGTTGCACCAGCTAATCCCAAGGCAAAACCGGCCGATACCAGCGCCATCATCAGGTCGCAGGGCGCGATCAATCTGGCGCGCATGGCCTTCACAGACCTCAGCACCAAGGGATAACGCAGCACTTCCTCCAGAAGAATACGCTTATGTGAGAGCAATGGATGCCGCGCGGGTCAGCCTTGTGCTGCGGCTGGTGCGGATGAACAACTGTTCTCTCAGGTTTTCTTCTAGTTTCTTAATCGTGCGTGACAACGGTGACTGCTCAATGTGCAGTCTTTCGGCCGCGCGAGCGAAGTGAAGTTCTTCAGCGACAGCCAAGAAACACCTCAGGTGACGGAGTTCCATACCACTCCCTCATAGCCAGCGTGCAAGAATGCCACGGCATGGCATCTCCCCGGCCATGCTTCCTCCCCCAACACCATTACTTGTCAATGAAAGTGAACTATATCCTTTCTGCAACGGCTCTCGGAGGAGTAATTGGGTTAGGAGGCGATGAACGTAGCAGTGTAGCCAGAGCAAGTGACAAAACACTCACCCAAAATACCAAGTGAAATCCGCTAATATAGCCAAGCACATGTGATTCTCGAGTCAGCCCTTGTGCAATACCCGACAACCCTATATTGGATAGTCTTTCAACGACGACAGGATCTCCTTCCTGCAAATACATACTTAGTGAAGCACGACTCGTATCCCCTGCCATCCGTAGCCAAGTCGACATAACAGTACCTGCCACTACTGGGGTCATTACACGAGCGATCGGAATATAAGCACCCAACGCTATCGTATGCTGCAGGTTAATATTTGTGACAAAAGCAGCAATCAAACCAATCAACATAATGCTTTCACCCAGCGCTTGAAAAACAAGCATTGAGATAAACTGTTCCGTTCTCCAGCTATGACTGATGCCGCCTCCCATCCATGCAACAACGGCAATCACCGTGACCCCTAGAATAATCAGCAGCCGAGCCTCTATCCGTCGAGCCAGGAAGATAGCCAACGGTATCGAGGCCAGATAAGCGCTGAATGCAACGAAAGTGGCAGTACTAACCTGCAGTGGCTTGAGACTTCCCATTTCTTGAATAAATGTCGGAATAAGCAGCGAAGTAGGTGTCATCAAAACGCCAAATAAGCAGGCAATCACCATGCAGATTCTGACATTCCAGTTGCTCAGTCCGATAAGCTCGCCAAATCTGTTTCTCTTCGTTATTACTGCACGCATAACGGCTGAGGAAAAGAGCACTCCCCCACCTGTCAAAGAGGAAACGACAAGCCCAGAATCCCACCACCCCAAGCGTTCGGCTGATTCAAGACCAATAAAAATCAGTACCAACCCGCTGCAGAATAGAGCCATGCCTCCCCAATCCACCTCATACCACTTTTCACGCTCTACAGGTGCCAGAGGTATCGCTTTCCATGTTAATAGAGCAATGATTGGTGCGACAATGCTCGCTGTCCAGTAAACCCAGTGCCAACTGATCTCTTCCACGAAAAATCCCGAGATGCCAACCCCTGCATCCATTCCCGTTGAGACACGCAGGCTATAGGCGGCCATGACCATGAGCCAGAATTGTGGCTGTAGATTGCGTAGTGCCAGAGAAACCGTCAGAGGGAGGTAAATCCCCAGGCAAAGCCCTGTGATGGAGTGCAGAATCAGTAACATTGGATAGTTTTGCGCGGATATGGGGATCAACAAGGTCACCAAGCCAAGTACGAGACTGGGAGCGACTAACACCCGCGTCGGACCGATTACCGTGGCCAGCCAGGGGACAATCGGCATGGTGATCAACTGGGCACCATTCAGTGCCGTACCCAACCACGCAGCCTCCAGCACATCCAACCCAAATTGACCGCGCAGGTCGGTCAGCGCCATCGAAAACAGCCGCCCCTGCAAGGTCGTCAGGACCGCTCCCAGGAAAATCGCCATTACGGTCAAGACGGGCCGCGGCCGGACGGTATTGGAAAGCATGTCCGGGAGCTTCACCATTGACCCGCTCCCTTACGAGAGGCGGAACTCACCATCTCTAACGAAGAGGGCGGATAAGACGCTATCAGCTTCCCCTCGGTATTGATGGAAGTTTCAGCCGACATACCCGGCCGCAACTTCGAGATGGATTCCTGCCCTGGCTCCAGTTCAATACGAACCGGTATTCTCTGCACGACCTTGGTAAAATTGCCTGAAGCATTGTCAGCTGGCAATAATGCGGTTTCACCACCACTCATAGGAGAGATTTCCGCCACACGGCCTCGGAACGTCATCTCAGGCAACGCATCGACGGTCAGTTCGACCGGCTGACCAGCCATCACATGGGCAAGCTGCGTTTCCTTATAATTGGCTATGATGTAAGGCCGTGCTGAGGGAACGAGAGAAACAATTTGCGTTCCAGTGGTGACCAGGCTGCCACGCTGAACTTTCAGCTTGCCAATGACACCATCGAAAGGTGCCACAATTCGCGTATAGTCAAGATCATGGCGAGCAGCTTCGAGATCAGCGGTGGCTGCATCCAACTCGGCTCGACGGACGGCTCTTTGGCCTTCTAAAACACTCAACGAAGTATTTGCCAGCTCTAATTCTGCAACCGCCTCATCATGTTGACTTTCAGCGTGATCCAAGTCTGCCTGGGCTCTTTCAAACACTTGACGGGATAGCGCCCCCTCCTGAACCAGCCCAGACTGGCGTTCTGGGCTAGTTTGATACTGGTGCACCCTTACCTCGGTCCCGCGCACTTTGGCCTGAGTTTGCTCAATGCGCGCACGCTGCTGAGTCACCTCTCGATCCAGGTTCTCCAACTCAGCCTGGGCCTTGGCTTGGGCCGCTTCTCTGGCAGAGATCTTGAGCCGAATATCGACATCATCAATCTGAGCAATAATGTCACCCGCCTGGACGGCTTGATAATCACCGACTGGTAATACGTTGATATACCCTGAGACCCTGGCACTCAGTATCGCGAAGTTCGATTTTACAAAGGCATTTTGAGTCGTTTGTATCGTTCGATTACTTGTCCAGTGACGCCAATGTGTCGTTGCCAGCACTACCAACACGCAAATGGCAACACATCCTACCCATGGTGCCACACGCACAGTCCAGGACCGCCGTTTACCTACTTCAGACGTGCTCATGATGACTTACCCGTAAAATGTATGGTTGAGTTTGAGGTATCGAAACCACCACCCAAAGCGCGGTTGAGTTCGGCATCAAGCACCAAGGCGCGCGACCTTATATCCGCTTGCTGTTTGCGTGCTTGAAGTAAGGCATTCTGGGCATTCAACACGGTCAGATAGTTCGTCAAACCAGACGCGTATTGCCGCTTAGCTAGATCAAATGCTGTACGTCTAGCAGACAAGGCTCGCTCTTGAGCCTGAAGCTGTGGTTCCAGTGCGTCCAACGAGACCATCTGATTCGCTGCATCGCGAACAGCCGCCAGCAACACTTGGTTGTAGATTTCAACGGCGGCATCAAGGTCCGATACTCGCTCTTTTAGCTGGGCACGCAATTGGCCAGCATCAAAAATTGGCAAACTGATGGCAGGTTCAATACTGTAGGTGCGGCTACCTGCATCAAACCAGTCAGACAACCCCACAGAAAGACCTTGTCGAGCCACACTTGCGAAAGCACGTAAGTTAATATTTGGATAAAAATCGGCTTTGGCCACTTCAACGCCCTGAGTGGCCACCTCCACGCGCCAACGCGCCGCCACGACATCGGCGCGCTGGCCAATCAGTTCAGCGGGTATTGATGCTGGTAAGAAGGATTCCCGTGCTGGCTCCACGTTTGGCACCGCATCGGCCAACGCCTTCATCGGTAACCCTGCCAAGGCTGCCAACGTATTTCGTTGCAAGCTGATCCGTTCATCGAGCTCAGCAATATCGCGTTCCGTGGCGGGCAGATCACCCTCGGCTTGCCAGCGCTCAACCTCGGTATCGAGCCCCGCCTTAACCCGAGACTCGACAATACGCAGAGTTCTGGTGCGCAATTCGAGAGCGTCCTCAGCTAACTTTTTTCTCTCCAGCAATCTGGATAGCTCAAACCAACTCTCGGCAATCTGACTGGTGAGTAAAATCTTTGCATCTTGCACCTCGGCTTGCCGTGCTGCCTTTTCTCCCAGCACTACATTTAAGGCAGCACGCTGCCGCCCCCAGAAATCGAAGGTATAGCGAGCTTCAGCCCCAAGAACAAAAGTCGATCCATAATGCCCCGCCAAAGGCGCGTCGGCATCGTATTGCTCTGCATAACGTTTACGCGTTGCACGAGCACTCCCGTCCACCTTGGGCCCACGTTCCGCACTGGCTTGATTGGCGACAGCAGCCGCTTGGGAGACGCGTGCTTGGGCCAACCGTATGTCAGGACTCTGGGAAAGCGCTTGATTTATCAGCGCATTCAAACCGGAATCATGATAACGCTCCCACCAATGCGATGATGGCCGATGCCACTCTATATCCACGGCCCCAAAAGATTCCGGGGTATTCAAAGTGGACTGGGAGTTTTCTACGTCCCCCATGCTGGCACAGCCCGAAAGCGTGACTGCGAACATAAAGCTACAGAGGTATTTCATCATCAACACCAACCTAACACTGTTAGTCTAATAACACGCATGCTAGACTAACAATGTTAGATGTCAACCTCTACAGAGAAAGAACATGGCGACAAAAGCACCTCGAATCGAGCGATCCAAGGTCATCGAGACCGCACTGTCACTACTTGACCAATATGGAATTGAAGGGCTTACGATGCGCAAGCTGGCACAAGCGCTCCAGATACAAGCACCTTCGCTGTATTGGCATTTCGAAAATAAACAATCACTTATCGACGGTATGGCCGATGCCCTGGTTGACGGTGTTGCAAAGGATCTACCCGAAGCACAGCCATGGGAGGATCGTGTCCGCCAAGTCGCCGTAGAACTTCGACTAGCGCTGTTACGACACCGTGATGGTGCACGAGTGTTCGCAGGCACCTATGTCGTCACCGACAACGTGTTGCGTACCGGCGAAGCTATGATCTCAGCTTTTATGCAAGCAGGTGCAGATGCGGAGCTAGCTGCCACCTCCAGTTTCACTGTGACCTACTATCTCTTGGGCCTCGTGATGGAGGAGCAAGCACTGGGGCCCGAGAGCAATTTGGATCTGGCTGCACGCAAACAGACTTTTCTCGACTCAGCGCGAGAGAAACATCCACACAGCTGGGCCGCACGCGAAGCGATCTTTTCAGAAGATTTCGACGGTCGTTTTGCAACTGGCCTGGATTTGCTCATCGCAGGAATTAAACAACAAATCACCGTACCTCATCACCGGCTTTAATCATTCCTAGGGTTGTTATATGCATATCGACACCAGCCACTTTCCAAGGGTTTGGATATCTTCTATGGGATCATCCAATTGGGAATCGCAACTGAATAGTTTGCTGCACCAGAGTGAACAGTTCGTCCTGTTGACACGCGAAGTCCCTGGCCGGGAACAGGAATCCACTAAAGAAGAAAGAAAGCGCCTGGCTCTATGGCTCAAGCGTAACCGGGCACAACTCAAGCGTGTGTGCGCAGGTAGCATCGTCGTCGCCACAAGCCCAACCGTGGCGTTATCGCTGCGGATCACCTTAGCACCTCTTGGCAAGGCATTTGGGTTCCCTATTCGGATCGTAGAAGAGAGTTCTATCGACACTGAAACGAATAGTTTGCTTGAGGTGCATTAACTATAATTTACCTAAAAATAACAGAAAATAAGTGACTTCGACGACTAACGCTAGGCAGTCTCAATCTCCAAACCAGGCTTTAAAAATAAAAAGCAGACTCCTTAGTTGAAATAAGTCGAGAATTTTCATCCTATGCTGCAAGCATTAAGCGCCATGCATGGATAGACCTCACATAACCAGCAGGCAAGTTAGCAGGGAGGTCATCAACAGGAAACGTTGCAATTTTTTCATGCTCATGACTCACTACTGGCTTGAATTCACCTAACAGGTCACAACCATAGGTAGCAATAAATACGTGTTTATTCGAAATAACTTCGAATAGATAAGTGTCAATGATTGCCTTTACATAAACATCTATACTCAGCTCTTCCCTAAACTCCCTTGCCAGACAAAGCTCGGAAGTTTCCCCAACGTCTATCCGTCCACCCGGCAACTCCCACTCATCACGCGAATTTAATGCCAACACCACTTTCTCGCCCGGCAAAAATAAAACACCCTTTATCGATACTGGAAACATAACTCCCTCCGAAAGCAACTAAACCAAAAACCGTCAACACAAGGCATTAAAAGTAAATCTCCTCCTCCTTCACTGATCTATAATCACTCAGTCTCCAGCCCCCCACAACTACCTACGAGTTGATCTTTCGTTCAGAACCTAATTTTAGCGGTGCTGGAAAATTTGGAGAAATAGGCAACATTCTTCGAGATTCAGGCTGCGCCTTCTTTCACTGTATTCGCAATAATTGCGAGGTGTTACATAAATACATAGTGGAGGTGAAGCATGTCGAGTATAGCTATCGTTACAGGTGGGAGCCGAGGCCTTGGTCGAAATACTGCGCTCAGCATTGCCCACAAAGGCAGCGATGTGATCCTGACCTACCATAGCGGTCGAGAAAACGCCGAGGCAGTTGTTCAGGAAATTGAGAATCTAGGGCGTAAGGCAATTGCTCTGCAATTGGATACAAAGGATATTGCCGGTTTCCGGCAGTTTTCCGAACAGCTACGAAAATCGTTGAAGGACATATGGCAACGCGAGACATTCGATCACTTAGTAAACAATGCCGGCCACGGATATATGGCGCCTATTGCCGACACCACCCCAGAACAGTTCGATCGACTGGTTGATGTACATTTCAAGGGTGTTTTTTTTCTGACACAGTGTTTATTGCCATTGATTGCTGACAGGGGAAGAATCGTAAACCTATCTTCTGGACTAACCACGGGTACATTCTCGGGCTTCTCTGCATATTCAGCAGTAAAAGGGGCTGTGGAAGTACTCTCCAGATATATGGCGAAGGAGTTTAGTGAACGAGGAATAGCGGTAAATACCGTTGCGCCCGGCGCTATCGAAACCGACTTTCTAGGGGGGGCCGTAAGGGATACCCCGGATCTTAACAAAGTGTTCGCTGATATGACTGCACTTGGCCGCGTCGGAGTACCCGATGATATCGGGCCTATGATTGCTAGCCTACTATCCGACGACAATCGCTGGGTGAACGGGCAACGGATTGAAGTATCCGGTGGGCAAGGTATCTGATCAGAATAGCTTCGCTAGGTACATGCATGTAGCTAACCAACAGCCTGCCTTTACGGCAGGCTTTTTATGTTAGTGTCCGGATTGAAAAATCGTAATTTTTTCTCTGTGAGCACGGCCGAACTAGTAATTTTATTTGGTATGAAGCACTTTCTTAGCGGATTCCTTATCCCGGCTTGGTGACAAGCCAAACAGGCGTCGATACTCCCTTGAAAATTGAGAAACGCTCTCGTAACCCACGTCAAAAGCGGCACTGCTTGCAGACAGGCCTCTCGACACCATAAGTCGGCGGGCCTCAATAAGTCGAAGTTGTTTCTGGAACTGCAATGGCGAAAGCGACGTCACTGCACGGAAGTGCTGATAAAAAGACGAGATGCTCATCTCCGCTTCAGAGGCAAGCAGTTCCACTGGTAGTGTCTTCCTGAAATCGGCGCGAAGAATAGCAACTGAACGGGAGATGCGCTGCTCACGACTTTCCGGAGCTCCAAGGCGACGAATGGCTTCCCCATGGCGGCCAGACAACAGCCAATAGTGCATCTCTCGCACCAGTTGGCTATGTAGCACCGGCAGAGACTCAGGGCGATCCAGAAGTTTCATCAAACGCAGTGCCGCATCCTGCACATCGGTATCAATCGCATCGTAACGTACAGCGGCTCCGCTCACCCTAGGTACCATTTTCATACCCAGTACCAAATCACTAATCACCACCGGTTCAAGATCCAGCACAAGTGCCATATAGGGCTTATCAGTACTGGCGTGCGTAATCTGGCTGACCGTTGGGACATCGGCCGTGATCAACAGCGAACTTCCTGCCGCGAACTTGTAGGTCTCCTTTCCCAATGTGACGAGCTTCGTGCCTTGCAATACTAAGCAGATGAGCGGGTTGGGAATAGCATGTTGCAGATCGCTTGGCTGGGTTGAACGAATAATTGTCAATCCGGAAACCGGTGTTTGCGCGAGGCCTACAGTATCTGCATGTGCATCCAAATATCGACGCACTGTATCTATAAGGTTTGTATTCATGAATCGATAATAGTGGGGGCGATAATCAGGGCCAACCGGCTTGTAGGGTTAGCAAAGTCGGTGAACCAATGCTCACAGACTTCCGCCTAAAATAATATTAAATTCGGTATTTTCCTAGGCTAATTGAGGCAAGCACTATTACATGCACCATCAATTCACCAAATCAATAGACAGACATATCAACTATCCATTAGACAAATAATGCGTACAGGATAAAGCTACTAGGGTAACCCCAATCGGAGTATTCCCATGTCGAAAACACTTGTACTACTTTTCCATCCTGATATTGCGCGCTCGCATGCCAACGCTGCCCTTTCCACTGCCGCCTCCCAGATCGATGATGTCGAAATCTTCGATGTACAGCGAGCTTATCCCAATGGCGAGATTGACACCGGTGCCGAGGTGCATCGTTTGTTGGCCGTGGACCGGGTCGTCCTGCAGTACCCTATGCAATGGTACGCTACCCCGCCGATATTGAAAGTATGGCTGGATGCCGTGCTAACGCGACTGTTCTACATTAACTACGAGTCGGAGGGGCGCAGGCTACGAGGCATGCCCATAATGGTCTCGGTGACCGCAGGCAACACGCCTGACGCTTATAGCAAGGGCGGGCGTAATATGTTCACCATGCTTGAGCTACTTGCCCCGATGCGCGCGACAGCCCACCGTTGTGAGCTGGCCTGGAGCAGCCCCTTTATCGTCTACCATGCCAACCAGCTGTCTTTGGACGAGATTAAGACCGAAGGGACCCGTTACGCAGAGGTATTAAAGTCATGGATTGCATCACCCGAGCCACAGGAGGTTTGAGTGATGAGTGAGTTAAATAGTCATGTTACTAATTCCTCGCAAAAGGTTCCTCGCTGGTATCCCCTACTAGCAGGGGCCTTTCCATGTGGTGTTTTAGGGCAATTTCTTATCGCGGGCGGTGCACTATTCAGAAATGGTGGGCTGTGGGAGACACATGCAATAGTGGGAGGGGTCCTGTTCTTTCCGGCGAGTGCACTTCTAGTCGCTACTCTGTATGTGCCTCAGCTTAGGACGCTGAGGAGGTGGGCCGGGTTAACCTTCTTTTTTTACTTGGTACAGGTAATCTTAGCCGCTGGTTCAACCCCCTTGTTGCTTTCAATGCATCCATTTAACGGAGCGTTGATGTTGGGAGCTAGCTTAGCGTTGCTGACCAAAGTGGAATATCTCCGTCGCTACCAGCTTAAACCAACCTCAGGGCCTCTCAGTGACTGATACCTCCTATTCAGTCGTACTTATTCCCGAAAGCTCCAAGCTTGATAAGACATTATCGAATAGCTTCGATGCCTTCTTTTTGAAAGAGGCATCGCAGCGTTTCGGTCACATGTTGTACAACCAAATCACCATCTCTTCGCGCATGCCAAGCTAAATGTAGACTGAAGCCTGGCACCGGGATGGGCGGCTCGAAAACCGCTAGGGCTTGAGTATCAGAAAGACAATTTATAGGCGTGGTAGCGATCATATCCGTTGCTTTCAGCAAAGGCTCGATCATAGTGAAATTCGGTACAACAGCGCCGACATGACGAGTTTTGCCTTGTTGGGCTAATACTTCTTCCAGAGACCCACGTACATTCCCCTCTCCGGAAACAACGATATGTGGCCAGGCCAGCCACTCATCCATGTTAAATTTCCGAACGGCAGGATGCGAGGCCCGCATGGCCACAACATAGTCCTCATATCTAATTTCCTGGCGATGAAATTTTGGAGGCAGCGCAGGAAACGTTGAGATCGCAATATCAGCTTCACCATTCTCCAGACGATGGAGAGCATCCTTACTGCTGCGCCATGGCAATAGCGCTAAATTCACATTTGGAGCGCTGGTGCTTAACTTGGTTAAAAGGTGGGTCATGACCGCCAGACCTGGTTGATCTGCCATTAACAAGCGGACCGTTTGGCGAACTTGCGTCAATTTAGCTTGCGGTGTCTCTACGACGGCCGATATGGCAAGCAGTGCGTGGGACAATGGTTCTTTTAGCGACAGAGCTTTCGTCGTTAATTGCATTTCACCTGCGACACGCTCCAACAATGGATCATTGAAGACATGCCGGCACCTATCTAGTGCGTTACTAGTTGCTGGTTGTGACAGCGCAAGACGCCGTGCTGCTCGTGTTACGTGCTGCTCCTCTAACAGAGCATGCAAGACAACCAGAAGATTGAGGTCCAAAGAGCGCAAGTTGGCCATATCATTTACCAAGTCAAAAAGAGGCAACTAGTTTCTTCAATATCATTATTTTTCATCTTGTTGCCAAGAGAGATAGCTGTCTCCCCACTCTTTCATGGCGTTGAGCACGGGGGCCAGAGTCAGCCCAAGCTCGGTAAGCGAATATTCGACACGTGGGGGAACTTCGGCAAACACTTCTCGAGAGATAATACCGTGCGATTCAAGCTCTCGAAGTTGCAATGTCAACGACCGTTGCGTGACGCCACCGATAAGCTTGCGAAGCTCTCCAAATCGTTTGGTTCCGCTGAGTAGATAGTAAATGATCAGCGGTTTCCATTTGCCGCCAGCAACAGCAACGGTCGCTTCAACAGTGCACCGATACTCATGAGCTTCTTGCTTCTTCATCCGTTATACACCCGCCATTAGTATAAAACATATCCCTATATATCAAATAAGTGCCTACTTTTCAATTTAACCCCTAGTACCTAGAATATCTCTTCCGCAGCGGCTAGTGCTGTGCTGCGCTCTTTTACCTGAAAATCTTGATGGAGCACCCTGATGAAAGCAGCTTACTATGAAGCCCAAGGCAGCGCTCGTGATGTGCTGAAAGTCGGTGAATTGCCGACACCAGAACCAGGGCCAGACGAGGTGCGCGTACGCATTCATGTTTCTGGACTGAATCCTACCGATGTTAAAGCAAGAACTGGCTTCTCTTCAGAGATGCCTTATCCACGCATTATTCCTCATCAAGATGGTGCAGGCGTTATTGATGCGGTTGGCACGAACGTGTCATCGGATCGGCTTAGCGAGCGGGTTTGGGTATACGAAGCGCAATATGGCCGAGCAACAGGCACGGCAGCAGAGTTCGTTGTAGTTCCGTCTCGCCAAGCGGTTCACTTGCCAGATAAGGTCTCATTCGAAGTAGGGGCTTCGCTTGGGATTCCTGCGCTCACAGCTCACCGCTGCCTGTTTTCTGATGGCAGTCTTAAAGGTCGGCGGGTGCTGATTCATGGCGGAGCCGGCGTGGTCGGAACAGCAGCAATTCTATTGGCAAAGTGGGCCGGCGCATGGGTTTCAACAACGGTGATGAGCTCTGAACAAGCCACCGTAGCCGAAGAAAATGGCGCAGATCTAGTGATCGACCGAAAGTCGGAAGATGTTGCGAGTATTGTTTTGGAAGCAACAGAAGGACTCGGCGTTGACCATATTGTCGATGTCGCGTTGAAGCCCAATCTTGACATCAACTTGGCCTGCTTGTCCCAAGGTGGGGTTATAAGCGCCTACGCAACCGCCAATGCGACGGATGAGCTTTCCATTCCATTATTGAAGGCCATGATGCATGGTTGCGTCTTCCGTTTCGTATATATCTACAATGTACCCGATGAGTTGAAACAAGCTGCTATAGCGGATATCAACTCGTGCCTTGAGGCCGAATGCTATTTGCCAAAAATCGGTTTAAACATGCCTTTGCGGAATGTAGCGGATGCTCACGAGGCATTGGAATCGTCCAACGTTATAGGCAAGGTTCTTATACACATGTGAGCTGAGATTACTTGAAATCACGCATGACGACCATCACCACCAGCACTTCCGTCAGCAGTAACAGGTACACCCTAGTATGAATGCGGTCGAGAATGCGCCCGATCCATCGCGACGCCAGGCGGATCCCGAGCCATGAGCCCACCGTGCCATTGCATGGTCTGCCGTTGGTGGTGGCGCCATGTGGACAGGGAAGCAGCAAAGACCATCAACGCGTTTCAGCCAGGTTAACGCTAATGCTCAATACACCTCTTTCTGATGTGGATCATGTAGCAAGGCCCGTGGTGGCCATCGGCACTGACTACCGCCCCGGTACCCTCCTGGACTTCCATACCCATCGCCGTGCCCAGTTTCTCTATGGCATGACCGGCGTGATGGAAGTCAACACGGATGACGGCACCTGGATGGTGCCGCCCTATAGCGGCGTATGGCTACCTGCGGGCAAACGCCACCAAGTGCGCATGAACGGGGTGAGCACCCGAAGTCTGTATATCGAGCCCCACGTCGCGCCACGCGCTTCGCTCAACTGCGAGGTGCTGGTCGTGACGCCTCTCCTGCATTACCTGCTGCTGGCTTCCGCCCACATCCCCGCGCTCTATGACGAAAACGGCCGCGACGGTGCCCTGGCTCAATTACTCCTATACGAACTGGAACAGGCTCAGGCCCTGCCACTATTTGCGCCCCTGCCCCATGACCTTCCACTCGCCAGCCTGTGCAGAGAGTTTCTCGGCCAACCAAACATTCACACTCTTCCGGAGGAGTGGGCGCGGCAGTTACATTGCAGTCAGCGCACCTTCAATCGCCTGTTCCGTCAGCAGACCGGGCTCTCCTTTGGCGTATGGCGCCAGCAGGCCTGCCTGATGGCAGCAATTCCCAGGCTGCTCTCGGGCAGTTCCGTTACCCAAACCGCGCTGGAACTCGGCTATGACAGCCCAGCCGCTTTCTCCAGTATGTTTCGCAAGGTGCTCGGTCAATCTCCCAGCGCTTTTGTTCGGGCGGCTAGTCGCCCGCCGGAGGAAGGCGGCGGTTCTGGCTTGGTTTGCTGTCGTAAATTTATGCAGCAGATGGGCAAGTAGATGAGGTATTCGGAGCCCTGCAGATAGTCCTTGTCGCTTATTTAATCACCCGGGACTCAACACATAGATAGGAAAGTATTACCTCGACCGCATGGGCACGCCGCTCAATCAACCAATCCGGGTCAGCCAGATCCTGCTCGAAGATGATGGATAGCGTGTCGCGTTGATTGATGTGAATGATTGATAGCGAAAGAATAGAAATGTAGAGCTGGGTAGGGTCTACAGCCGAGCGAAATAACCCTGCTGCTTCCCCTCGCTTTAGGGTATCCCGGATCATGCCTACGAGCGGCGTCGTTTGCTGGACGACTTTGCTCGATTTGCGCAGCATGCGCCCACCCAGCAAGTTCTCATTGCGCACCAGGCTGGTGAACTCGGGATGCTCGGCCATATGATCGAAGGTGAATTCGACCAGCGCGCGCATACCTGCAACGGGCTCGAGATAGCTTAAATTGAGTGCCTGCTCCTTGGCGCGCAACTCCTCATAGACTCGTTCGAGAACAGTCAGGTAAAGACCTTCCTTGTCATCGAAGTAGTGATACACCATGCGCACATTACAATCGGCTGCACGCACGATACGTTCCATGCGAGCACCATCGTAGCCGCGCTCGGAAAACTCTTGAGTCGCCGCTTGAAGCAGGCGCTCGCGTGTTTCATGAGCATTACGGCGGGTTTTTCCCCGGGTACGGGCACTCTGTTTCATATCGAGCGTATCGCTTTTTGTCATGTACACATCCTTGTTTCTATTGGTGCTATAGCCCTAACGCGATGCCATCGCTGCGAGGGTCATGAGCGGCGTAAAAGCCTTTCGCCGGGTCGATAACGACCGCGCCGGGGTGGCCAGCCAGGGCACTTTGTGCGGGTAGCGGGCTCATCTGATGACCACGCCGGGTCAATTCAGCGAAAATAGCAGCTCCCGCATCCTGCTCAAGTTTTAGCGTGTCACGTCCATCGGAAAAGGTTCGCCCCAGTAGGAAGCGCGGCGCTTTAAGCGCACTGAGCGGATCCATGCCATAGTCTATCAAGCGCGTCAGCACGGCAGCGAGGGTTTGCGGCTGTCCATCTGCTCCTTGAGTACCGTAAAGTAAACGAGGCTTTCCATCGACACGATACATACCCGGGTTAAGGGTATGAAAAGGACGCTTTCCCGGGGCAATCACATTCGGATGAGCAGGATCAAGACTGAACGCGGCACCACGGTTATGCCACAAAATCCCCGTATCACCGACACTGACACCACTGCCCCAGTCGTAATAAATCGTCTGCAGCATGGAGACGGCATTACCGAAACGATCAGCGGCCGCTAGATAAACCGTATCGCCATGCTGATAAGCGAAGGGCCAATCCAATGCTTTCCCCGCCTCCACTTTTGCCGCTTCAGCATCAAGATGAGCAGGCGATAACAACCTTTCACAAGGCACCGACGCGAAATCGGGATCAGCCAGGTAGCTATTACGATCCAGGAAAGCGCGCTTTACCGCCTCCACCAGCAGATGGTAATAATCGGCGCTGCCCTCTTCGATCCTGGAGAGGTCAAAACGCGCCAGGATACCCATTATCTCTAGTGTCGTCATACCCTGGGTTGGGGGGCGATGGGCCAGCAGCTCGCCACCACGGTAGGGAACAGACAACGGCTTTTCTACTCGTGCTCGGGTAGCCGCCAAATCAGTGGCCGTGAGTGGAGACCCTACTGCTGCCAGTCCAGCGGCGATTTTCTTCCCCAACTGCCCTTCATAGAAGTCCCGGTAGCCGTGGGTCGCAATGGACTGCAGTGAAGCGGCCAGCTGTGGCTGGTACAGTTTTTCACCCTCATGGGGAATCTTCCCGCCTGGCATAAAGTGCTCTCGCACGCCTGGCATCATCGACAGCTCATCGCTACGAAAATCAAGCCAGAAGCGCTGCGATGGCGTTATCGGGAAGCCTTCCCTCGCTAGCTGTATCGCTGGCTCCATCAGCGCTGCCCAGCCAATTTGGCCGCCACAGTTCTGACGGGAAATCTCATGCGCCTGCCCCCAGGTATCAACCGTGGCAGCCGTCGTCAACATGGAACCTGGCCCTCTCGTAGGCAATTGGCCAGACAGTTCCAACTTAGCCTGTGGCGCCTGGCCAATGCCTGACAGGGTTTGCACACCACCGTTTGCATCCGCAATGATCATGAAGGCATCGCCGCCAAGACCGGTAAAGTGCGGGCAAGTCACTGACAGACAAGCCCCCATGGTGATCGCAGCCTCAACCGCATTTCCACCTTTACGAAGTACCTCAAGCCCCGCTTCTGTTGCCAGTGTATGTGGGCTGGTTACGACCCCCTCATGGGAATGCGCCAGCGCTGATGAAGTTGTGCTAATAGACATTGCTACCATCCTTATTCTGGCTGTTTAGCCGCCATACACCATATTGGGTAGCCACATACTGATCGCGGGAATATAGGTCAGCAGTATCAAGGCAAACAGCGCAATGCCAATAAAGGGCAATGCACCACGTACCGCCTGGACGTAATCGACGCCGTTGATAGTGCCCGCCACAAACAGGTTGAGGCCAAATGGCGGCGTAAACATACCAATCGCCCCATTCACGGTCAGTACTGCCCCTAGGTGGACAGGGTCAATACCAACGCGCATACCCACGGTGTAAAACAGGGGGGCGAGAATCACCATGATGGAGGAAGCATCGAGGAACATGCCGGCAATCAGTACCGTCACATTGATCAGCAGGAAGATATGGTACGGATTCTCGGATAACGACAGGATAGCGTTGGCCAACATGGCCGCTAGCCCATTACTGGAAAGAAACCACGCCAGAACCGAGGCAGCAGCGAGAATAATCATTACCTGAGCCGTTGTGGTCGCCGCTTCAATCATGCTTTGGAATAGCTCTGCAAAGCTCTTCTCACGATAAATCAGGGCTGAGACCAACAGGGCATATACCACTGATACAGCGGCGGCTTCAGTGGGCGTAAAGATACCCAGGTAAATCCCACCCAAGACGACGAGAGGAACCCCTAACCCCCACGAAGCATCTTTGAATCCTGCTAAAACCTCGCCCCAACTGGGCGGCTCCACGGGAGTGACACCGTCCTTTTTGGCGCGGTACCAACAGTAAGGCAATAAGCATGCTGCATATAATAAACCGGCTCCCACCCCCGCCATGAACAGCGCACCCACTGACACCCCAGTGACAGCCGCGTAGACGATCATTACAACCGAAGGGGGAATGATGATGCCCAATGAACCGGCAGACACCAGCACGCCAATCGAAAATTGACCGGAATATCCTTCCTTGCGCATGGCCGGATAGAGCAATGAGCCCACCGAAACCACCGTGGCCGGGCTAGATCCGGAAATAGCGCCAAAAAACATACTCGCTGATACCGCCGTCATCCCCATACCACCGGTAAAGCGTCCTACCAACAAGTTGGCCAAGCGGATGATACGCTGCGACAACCCACCCGCGCTCATCAAGCTACCGGTGAGAATAAAAAAGGGTATCGCCATCAATGGGAACTTATCCAACCCGGCAAACAATCGCTCAGCCACGATCGCCAATGGAATATGGCTAAAGCTCCCCATCGCCACCGTGACGGAACCCGCCAATGCAATAAAGATGGGCGTTCCCACTAACATCAAAACAGCTAATAGCACCAGGAATGTGATGACCATATTCTTATCCAATTTGATCAAGGTGGGCAGAGGCTTGCTCTCGACCAAGCAACGTCCGGAAGAAATGCTGGGTAAAGCGAATACCCATTAAAAGAGCGCCCACCGGAATGGCCAACTGAACGATCCACATGGGCGCTTGTAGAGCAGAACTCACCTGACCAAACCGATGGGTTTGCTCGGTTAACTGGAAACCGTAAACCACCAGGAAAAGGCAAAAAGCGATAGAAACCGCATGAACTAGCAACTCTATCCATTTCGCCATGAGGGGAGGACTAAACCTGCGTAGAATATCGATCCCAATATGAATCCCTTGCCGTGCAGCAACGCTCGCGCCAAGCAGCACCATCCATACAATTTGGTAACGCACCAGCTCCTCAGCCCATGAAAAACCATCGTTAAACACGTAGCGTGCAATGACGTTGGCGAAAAGAATGAACGAGGCGGACAAAATCAGCAGGCCAATCAAAACCTCCTCGGCACGCGATATTAGGCGATCAAGTTTGCGCATAGCGAACTCCACCAGCGATGAAAACAATGGGGAAGGAAAGGGCTATCGGGATCACCGATCAGCCCTTTAATGGGTGAAGCGCGACTATTCGGCATCAGCAATGGCTTGCTGGAATTCCGCCATTAGATCTGCGCCAATTTCATTGGCAAACTCATCGTGCACCGACGCTGTCGACTCTCTGAAAGCCGTCAGTTGGGCATCATCCAGTGTGCTCACGTTAGTGCCACTGGCTTCGATAGTGGCAATGTAGCCCGTTTCACGGCGGGCGGTTTCTTCACGCTGGAATACGGTGGTTTCACGTGCAGCGTCCGTCAATAGCGCCTGATTCTCAGGGCTTAAGCTATCGAACCAACTCTGGCTAAACAGAAATGCATAGGCTAGATAAGCGTGATTGCTGATAACCACATCCGACTGCACTTCATAAAATTTCATTTGTGTAATCGATACCAGCGGATTTTCCTGGCAGTCGACAATGCGTTGCTGCAGCGCGTTGTAAGTTTCACCGAAGGCAATCGGTACCGGGTTAGCGCCCATCGCTTTAAACTGTTCCATGATGATAGGGCTTTGCATCACGCGTACCTTTTGGCCTGCGAAATCCTCCGGGCCATTAACGGGCTGGTCACAGGTAAATTGCTTAAAACCACTTTCCCAGAACGTCACCCCCTTCAGCCCCACCTGCTCTACCGTCGCCAAGAGGTCATCACCAGCCTGCCCATCCAGAACGGTGTGGGCGATATCGGGAGATGGGAACAAGAAAGGCAGATCGACGATCTGCATGGCGGGAACGAAGCCCGATAACTTGGCGGTCGGAATAATCGCTGCTTCCACAGCCCCCATCTGCAACTGTTGGGTGACTTCGACATCATCACCGAGTGTGTTATTAGGGAAAATTTCTACTGAAATCTCACCACCACTACGCTCAGCCACCATGTCCCTGAAGCGCTCAGCCGCCAGGTGCTGTGCGCTATCTTCAGGCAAATCATGGTGAAACTTGATATTAATATCGGCGCTTGCCATACCAGTATGTGCCAAAGCACCCAACGCGAAACTACAAGCGAGAGCCTTCAGCTTCATATTCTTAAATTGCTTTTTCATGGTGTGATCCTTGCCATTGCGCCCATTCAGAAAACACTCTTCATGGAGCGAGCTAAGTAACTATTTACTTACTTAAAGAAATAGCAATTATCATGCCACCTTGAAAAATGAGAGATTCTGCGGGTTGTTGAGCGTACCGACGCATAAATTCGCACCAACTTTGTGCTGAAGGACTCAATATGGTGCGAATTTATTCGGGGCCTGATGCCACCCATCAAGCCATCGTCCTCTTAGTCAATTCTTGGCAGGATCGGGCCGGGAGCTCTTTGCCGCCCGGCAGTGTTTGAACAGCTTTTGCATCGAGGGCTTGGGGGTCGAACAGAGCGCGCTACTTGAAGGCTTTGAGGCCGCGCGCAGTTACTCCGTTAAAAAGACGGCCAGTGGTGCTATTCCCAAATATACATGAGCCGATTGCATCATCTATTCAGATCATCTTATGAGCCGAATAAGGTTTATATTCGGCTCATGGGCTAGTCGGAGGGTATGTTGGGGTAAGAAGAATGGGTTAAGCAATTAAAGTGCCCAGCAGACCGCACCAGTTAGGCTTCAAAAGGGTTAATGACGTCCACATTGGCTGCCTCAAAAGGAGCCATATCTCTGGAGGCGACTTGATAGCCTTGTGATACGGCAATAGCAGCAATGTAGCCATCCGGCACAGGAAAACCACGCCCGGCGGTTCTGGCTGTCACGACTAGCTCTGCATACTTGCGAGCGGCGTCAACGTCAAAGGATAAAATCCGCCCTCTGAACAACTCCACAAGGCCGCCCAAGGTCTCGCTCAACATGTCCTTGCGCTTCCCGTTGGGCAGCGCCGCAATACCAAATAACAACTCTGCAAGTGTGACACTAGACAAGTATAACGTTTCAGCCGACTGCTCATTAAGCCAAGCTCTGACGGCTGGATCAGGCTCGGGTTTCATCGCCTCGGAAACGACATTGGTATCCAGAATGATCATTCAAACCTCATCGGTTCAGCAGGCGTCTTGTCACGCACCTTTTCAAAGACCGCTACGTCTTCATTGGTCAACCCGATCTTGCGACCCAAATCAGCCAGGGCATCACCCATTTTGAGGCGACTTTCTGGCCGTGTGATCTCTTCCAGGATGGCCCGCACCTCAGCCTCGGCGCTGCGGTGATTCTGCTTGGCTCGCGCTTTTAGTGCATTGTGTACTTCGTCAGGAATGCTTCTAATAGTCATCATGCCCATAGCCCAAACTCCTATTGCATGTGGTAAGCGCAGCTGCGCTCCAACTGCATTCAGTATAGTATACTGTATGCAAAAGGCAAGCACTTGCAACACTGCTTTTCAGAAGTAACGTGTACTTTAAGGATATTTTGCAACCGCAAAGCGATGCCTGCATAACTAATCCCGTGGAGAACACTCCCGCACCAATTGCTGACATATTTGGTCAAGAGGCTGCTTTTGTGGCCAAAAGACAATCAGATTATGGTCACACCGGCTTCTTTGCTGAGCGGGTACTACTGATCCGCCAAAACGGCTATTCATTACTGACTATGAACCATTGCATCAGGTTATTTCATGGCATGGGGAATGTCTGCCATCCTCAGCAGCCAAATACAGAAAGGGCAGTCACTTGGACTGCCCTTTCGTTTTATGTGTGAAGCGGGAATACGTAAATGAAAGCACGGATCAGCGCTGACCTTCAGTGCGCAGCTTTGCCACTTCATCTAGCGCCAAGCCTATCGCTTCAGCAATCTGCTCATCACTCTACACCTCACGCAGCCAACCCAATAATGCCTCGCTGCCTGGGCGCTGAGGTGCGCCTTGACGTGTGTATAGGACAATAGCATCGTGCTGAGGCGATGGGTGTCCGGAATCAGTGAACCACTACATAAAGCAGTTTAGTGTCGTAAGGTTGGCGCGGATCCTTGTGTAAACCAACTACTCGCTAACCAATGAAATCGGATGGGCAAAAAGTTATTATCCAGCTAAATAATTTTTCTACCGAATTCATGCACTTTTATATCCTCTCACTGGACACTCTATGCATAACCTATGGATTCCCGTCGTCGCCATTTTCGTCGTTGCTGGCCTGGTATTCGGTAACCAGGCCTATTCTGAGGCCCAGCGTGATGCCCACATCGCCGCGACTATATCTGAACGCCTCGACAGCCAGGCACCGGCCGAAATTTCCCACTTGACGCAAGTCAATAAGGGCTATGGGGTGTGCGGCGACTATGAGCTTTCAAGCGCCGAGTCCGGTCGTTTCTACTACAATCACGCCACCAAGCGCCTAGTGTTGGGTACCGATGCTCCGCTGTATCACGACAACTGCGAGGGCGTCTCTGACTGACCCCTTAGAACCTGTTCACGATCTTTTCAGCAGTAAAGTGATTGCGCACAAACCCCATGCCCCTCCTCACGCAGCGCTTTTCTATGCCGCTGCTTTAGCCCTTTTACCCCTCGAAACTTCCACCATATTCTCTCGGGACAAGATCAGCCTCTTCGTCGCCCGTCCTGATAAGGTTGACGATCATTTGCGCGACCAATGACAGTGGGTGAGCTATCGAAGTTGCCCCAACCTCTTGCTCCTGTGCGGTGCTCAGGCCTGACGAGAGGGACAGCCAACAGAGTTCAATGATCCGGCCATAGCAGCGCTCTGAGCCGTTAGAAAGCTCCACCGGAAACACCCGGCGTAAACCTTACTCGACATGCGCCTTCTTAACAGGAAGTAGGTGCACCACGCCCACCACTACCGAGCCCACCAAAAAGCCAATCACCGCAGAGCACAGTGTATTGAAGCTCCAGCCCAGCGTGCCGCCCAGGGCACCGGTTGCCTCGCTAATGCCAAGCTCAATATGGTGTACCCACTCATAGGGAGCGTTGAACCAACCCGTACCATCGGCACCTAGATTGGCCATCAGTATATGCCCACCCACCCAGAGCATGGCGACAGTACCCACGACCGAGATGGTCGCTAGCACCTTAGGCATGGCTGTCACCAGGCTACGGCCCAGTGTCTGCACGCCCGAACTATCCCGCTGGGCGAGCCTCAGGCCGATATCATCCATCCTGACCAACAGCGCCACTACTCCATACACCAGAAGTGTGATGACAAACGCGACCACCACCAGGCTAACCATCTGCGACCAGAACCCTTGATGGGACACTGTTGAAAGCGCGATCACCATGATTTCGGCGGACAGAATCAGGTCGGTACGAATAGCGCCACCCACGATCTGTTTCTCGGCCTCCGGTCCCTTTTCTACCGCTGGTTTGTCGTCGTCATGCTGACCAGAGAGCTTGTGCCAGACCTTCTCAGCGCCCTCAAAGGCCAAGTAGGTGCCGCCCACCATCAGGATGATCGGCAATAGCGCGGGCAAAAAGTGATTCAGCAGCAGCGCCACCGGCAGGATAAAAATCAGCTTGTTGCGAATCGACCCCAGCGCGATCTTCTTCACAATCGCCAGTTCCCGCTCCGCTGTTACCCCCTGCAAATATTGCGGCGTCACCGCCGTATCATCCACCACCACCCCGGCCGCCTTCGCCGTCGCACGCCCTGCGGCGGCACTCACATCATCCAATGATGCTGCGGACAGCTTCGCCAATGCGGCAATGTCATCCAATAATCCTATCAAGCCGCCTATGGCCATGGGTGCTTCCTCCGTGAATAACAGGTGCAGATAGTAGAGCACAAAGCGGCTTGGGCGGATCGCCTCTTTTGCTTCAAGATTCCGACTTGCGCACCTTACCCCAGCAGTACTTTCAGCTCATGACGTTGTTCAGCATGTTTGGCCGCGTTTTCGTTTTTCAGTTTTTCCAGATTGATAAGCTTCCAGCGTACGGCAGGCAGATCCGCCGCCCGAGGGCGATCAATAGCATCAAAATCGGGCATACCGTCATGCAGGCTCATTAGGAATTGCTTGGTGTTCTCATCGAAGCGGGAATGAATATCTGCAATCAATCGTTTACGGGTGTCGAAGAGCTCTTGGAGACTGACAGAAGCTCTGGTCATTCCCTCAAATTTTTGGTGGCCATCGCGTTGTTGATCTCGGAAAGGCTATCGTTTCGATCTTTCACCGGCAGGTAGGTCAGGTCGATATCGACTGACAAACGCGGGAGATCACGATAGAACAGGTTTATCGCCGTGCCGCCCTTCAGCGCGAATACATCTTCCTTAGCGACATGCGGGAGAATACGCACAAGAAGTGCGACCTGTGCTTCATAGGTTTCACGTGCCATCGTTGGTCTCCGTCCTTACAAACGCTTCAGGCGCCATAATCCGATAGCGCGGACGTACCTTGCCCCCTTTACCAGTGCACGGTCGCCGCTGCCGAGATTGAACTCTGCTGGGTCGAAGCGCTTGCGCCAGGGGGGATCGAGGCGATCGACAAAGACAAAGAATAGCCGCTTTACCTTGATCTACTTACAACTCTGCAGCAGAGCTGCCAGTAGTTTAGGGCGCAGCGTTGTCAGGCTCTCAAATAGCATATCGAGATTGTGAAAACTCTCATGGTCGGGCAGCTCGTCCATAGCTTCCATAATTGCCCTTTCGAGTGCCGACCTCTTGAGCGTCCAGTCCCATGGCAGCGTGTCTTCGGCGTTGATTAACTAAAGAATCTTCCATAAGGCTCTTTAATATCGTCAAATTTTGTGTACTTTTAGTTCACAAAGCACCTATCTTTTAAAGACCCACGGGGAGGCGATTTACCAGCTTAATATCCGCGCCTGCTTGTAACCGAGATACAAACTAATTCCGGGCTCTAAGGCAAATCCGCCTCCTGCAACAGCTAGCTTTTATCGGTTTGCGGGCATCAAATACCAACGAGACGGCAGCAAGACAAAACAAAAAGTGCCACCTACTTTGAATGTATGAATCTTCTGGAGATTGGCAATGGAACAACTAACAGGTGGCTGTCTCTGCGGTAAGATCCGAATCTTGGCCAATGGCGAGCCGCTTCGGGTAGGTATTTGCCACTGTATGGATTGTCGCAAGCATCATGGGGCGCTTTTCTATGCGGCTGCTGATTATCCCAAGCAAGCTGTCATTATCGAAGGCGAACCGCACAGTTATCAGGGGCGCTACTTCTGTTCCGCATGCGGTTCGTCGGTTTTTTCGGTAAGCGAGGAAGAAATCGAAATACACCTTGGTACCCTTGATTCACCCAATCAACTTAAACCGACGTATGAGCTTTGGGGCATTCGCCGCGAACATTGGCTACCGCCATTTCAAAACGTGGAGCGATACGAACGAGATCGGGAAGATTGAGCGGGTTCAAGGGCTGCCGCTTAGGTCAGAAGGTAATCGATCAGCGCTTACCTTCAGTGCGCAGCTTAACCACATCCTCTAGCACCAAGCCTGTCGCTTCAGCAATCTGCTCGTCACTCAGCACTCCCAGCTTGAGCAGATTACGGGCCGTTTTCTCAATGCCCAGCTTTTCGCCTTCCTGGCGCTCTTGCTGAGCCCAGTTTTCCAAATTTTCTGCCAACATGTCTTTATTCTCCAACAAACTATTGAACTGTTGGCTACGCGGTCAGCAACTCCATTTCCTCGCGGCTACTAACCGGATGGCGGATCGCCTCTTTGGCTATATTCACTTCTAATGCTACTTTCGCAATATCCAGCACGCCAACATCAATTTGGTAACCCCCTCGGGTCATCAACCAGTCAAGCACCTCCGCCAGGTGCCAGATTGAGGCACTGCCTTCGTGAACCGGCACAGGAAACGTCGCTCGGTGGGTGAGCATCAGCTTTCGCATTGCCTGTCGCGAAACGCCCACAACGTCTGCTACATCCGTCAGGCCAACAAGATCCGGCGAAGCCTCAATCAGCCGCGCGGAAGGGATCGCTTTTTTTACGTCAACCAGGGCACTGTGAACCGCTTCCGCGGCGCTGCCCGCTTCACGAGAGAATTCCAGCGCCAAGCGGCCCGGCTGCCCCACGCCCACCAGAGCATCATCGCAACCGGCAGCGCCCAAACGCTCCACTAGCGCATCTAGGTCGGAGTCACTATCAGCCAGTTGGTATTTCAGCGTAAAAATATATTCCATTCTTCAATCCTCCGGCTCCGCTTCGTCTCGACGCTTGTGGGTCGAGCACTTGTCCACCACTCTCCGAATTGCCCGGGCGTGGCTGCCGGGATTTTTCGGTGTACTCCACACGCTCGCGATACAAAACTCACCGCAGCGGCATTCATCATCATTATAGGGACAGTAAATCTTGCCCCAGGCGTGACTACCGCCGACTTCAACTCGCCAGCCCTCCGCTTCCGCATGTTTGAGGGCAGTTTCGATCTCTTTTTTCGGATGTGATGGACGAGTCATTATTTGCCTCTGAGTATGAAGCCCCCTTCAATGGTTGTCAATTGACAACCATTGAAGCAGCAATTCATATGCTTGCCGACGTTCATCTAAATAGATAGACCCAAGTGTCTCTTTTAACTCCCTAATAAAAATTTAAGAAAGAATATCAGTAGGTGCAACACTTAACCTGACGCTGGGGTCTTTCATGGCATGGGGAATGTCTGCCATCCTCAGCAACCAAATACAGAAAGGGCAGCCAATTGGACTGCCCTCTCGTTTTATGTGTGAAGCGGGAATACGTAAATGAAAGCAAGGATCAGCGCTGGCCTTCAGTGCGCAGCTTAGCCACATCCTCTAACGCCAAGCCTGTCGCTCCTGCAATCTGCTCATCACTCAGCACCCCCAGCTTGAGCAAATTACGGGCTGTTTTCTCGATGCCTAGCTTTTCACCTTTCTCGATGCCCAGCTTTTCGCCTTCCTGAAGACCTACTTGGCGTTCTTGCTGTGCCCAGTTTTCCAAATTTTCTGCCAACATGTCTTTATCCTCCACCAAACTGTTGAGCTGATTGAGGTCGACCTCAGCCCCTAGCCGCTGCAAGTGGCGTTTAAGCCAGCGAGTAATAATCTTGTCGATACGCTCTTTGTGAGGATCGGCCTGAATAATCGCCACAATCCGATCCACGGCTTTTTGCAGCCCTTGCCAGTTAACGTTGACTGACCACACCACGTCCTCAATTTTTTCTTCGAACAGTGGCGTAATGTAGTTGCCGCTCTGGCTCTTCAGGGTAGAAAAATCCATTAACCGGGCAATCTCGGCGGGAGCAAAGCCTTCGATGAGTTGCTGAACAAATTCAGGATAACTAAACAGCTCTTTGTAGCCGGTATCATGATGGTTGCTGACCATGGAGACCTCTGCCAATCGTTACGAGGCAGATTACCATGCTCATCCATCCGTAATACATTCACACCATGCGATGAAAAGCCCGTTACGCTTTGCATTCTTTCAGTAGTTGTTGGCCGACCTGATTCATCGGCTGCCGTTTAGCCCAAAAGGCAATCAGGTTCCGGTCACGTTGGGGAGATAGCGGCAGCGTTACCACATTAGTCGCTGGTTTATTGTTTAGCGCCAGTGTGGGCACTAGGCTAACACCGACATCGCCAGCAACCATCTGCAACAACGTGCGCGTATCGCGTACCCAAAAATCCACCTGAAAAATATCGACTTCCTCCAATGAGTGAGCAAATATCTGCTGAATAAGCGCCTCACAACCCCCTGACGACATAATCAACGGATGATCGGCAAGCTCCGCTACCGTAACGCTAGCTTGTTTGCTGAGTGAATGGTTCTCGGGTAAAACAGCAACGATCTCATCCTTCTTTAATAGCTGCCAATCGAAGTGCTCACACCAGTAGGTGAGATTAAGCTGCGTCACATCGGTGGTTATGCCCATATCAACCACGCCGCTTTCCACCCACTCCTTTATCTCTTCCTCCATGCCTTCCAGGACAAGGCTAATGGCATCAGGGTAGCGGCTCGTTAAGCTAGAAAGGTGTGGGGATAACCATCCCGTTAATGCACTGGGAATTACACCTATTTTCAGCGTTCCATCTACTTCATTATGAAACTGGGCCACTTGCTGGCTCAATACCTTAAGCTCTCCTACAACCTTTCTAGCACTAGTAAGCACTAACTCGCCTAAAGCAGTCGGCTCCCATCTTTCCGCCGCTTTTGTGATAAGTGGGCCACCTGCCAGCTTTTCCAATGCCTGCATTGAGTGACTTACGCCAGATTGGCTAACGCCCAGTCGCGCCGCCGCCCGGGTATAGGATTGCTCTTCCACTACCGCAAGCAGCACACGTAGTTGGGCAATAGAGATATCGGCGCCTCTTATCATCATCCCTCCTCATAACGGCCATGAGCGAACCGAGTTTCCAGCCACGCACTAGCGCCTTCTATGCTGGCCTTTCATTTATCATCCTGACCTGGAAATCCCATGTCCATCGTTCTGGCACTAAGCGCCATGTTGTTGCTCGGCAGTACACACTTTATCAATGGCTTGCTCGCCCGATTTTACCCGCCGCTTAATATTGGTTTTTACACACATCTGGGCGGGGCACTGGTCAGTCTTGCAGGTGCGCTGCTCTTTTCCAAATGGGAGCCAGATACCTGGAAATGGGGCACGCTTGCTGGCCTTGGCTCAGCCCTGGGCGCATTGCTGCTTTATAAAGGCTTATCGCAGGCTCCCTTTGCTATCGTAGTGCCTGTTAGCGCTGTCTCGATGGTAACCATCGCCCTTGGGCTCTCTTTGGTATTTCTTGGCGAGCGGCCCAGCGTCTGGGTATGGCTCGGTGTGATGATCGCCCTTCCCGCTATCTGGCTAACGACGGGCGGAGGTAGGATAAACAAAGGGCAGATGAGCAGCATAATCAGAACAGGCCTGCTCTTTGGGTTAGGTGCAGGCTTGGGGTTTTCTCTGCAGCTGCACTTTCTTGGGCAGGTGCCCGACCATGCGGCGCTGTATGGCATCGCCCTATGCATGCTAAACGGTGCCGTGTGTCTACTGCCGTTTTACCAACGCACGAAGCCAGCTCAAATACGCTTTCCACTTTTCTCAACGATGGCGGGCGGTATCAGCGCTCTAGGGCTTACGCTCTATGCGCTATCACGGCAAGGACAGCTCACCATTATCAGCATTGTGATTGTGTCGATGTACCCGCTGATACCCGTCGTATTCGGCTCACTGGTTCGCAAGGAGGGGGTTAGCGGCACCAGCATGGTGGGGATAGCGTTGTCTATTGTGGCGACGATGTTGATTGTGGCGGGGAATGGTTAGATAGCACTCAGCCGTTTCGGGTGTGTCAGTTTGTGGATTTGTAGTGGCGACGCAAACCGAATATTCGGTTTGGACATATCAACAGTTCGATATTGACCTGCCCAACAATACACATTGCCTAGCCAAGATCTGTGCCACTGGCAAATCGTCTGGACAGTAAGCATTCAGGGAAGGCGTCAGAAACTTGTATATATAGAGCTTCAAGCAGCTCCGTTTGATCTCTTCTTCGTGCGCCCTGTTTAGCCATACACGAGCCGATTGCCTCCATTCAGCTCATATTATGAGCCGATTATGGCTTCTATTCAGCTCATGGGCGAATCAGCGGACTTGTTGGTAAAGAAGAGTTGGTTAAACAGTAGAAATGCTCAGTAGACCGCACCAATTAGGCCTCTTGCCTTTCTTGTCAGCCATATCCATATTTATTACTTTTGAACACGGGAAGCATTCTATGACGTCAACAAGTCTTAGCTTGGAAAAACGCAAAAGCAAACTTGAGGCGCTACGTACACATCTAGCTCAAGGTACCAGACAAGCTAGAGCTGGTGAATTCGTGGACGATTTCTCGATGGATGCATTAATCAGCGACTTAGATAGTGAAGCGTGATGTCCACATTCCATATCACACCGAGGGCGCCGCTCCGATCTACCTACCCTAGCAACACTTCCAGCTTTCTCCGTTGCTCAGCATGCTTGGCGGCATTTTCGTTTTTCAGTTTTCCCAGATTGATAAGCTTCCAGCGTACGGCTGGCAGATCCACCGCCCGAGGGCGATCAATAGCATCAAAATCGGGCGTACCGTCATGCAGGCTTATTAGGAATCGCTTGGTGTTCTCATCGAAGCGGGAATGAATATCTGCAATCAATCGTTTACGGGTGTCCAAGAGCTCTTGGAGACTGACAGAAGCTCTGGTCATTCCCTCAAATTCTTGAGTATAAGGCTGATCAAGATTGATGAGATTCGGATTCAGCAGCTCATGCGCGGGGCGCGACGAACTCGCAATGTAGATCAAAAAGGTGCGAAATAGATCATCCGTTAGGCCCTCGTTCTCGTAAAGCAGCTTCACATCGTAAAGGTCGCGCGGATGCTGACGGTCGACGGCTGCGTTCAACTTACCGCCGAACAGGTCTTCGAAGGAGACAATCTGCATCTCTGCGTAGCCGAACTCATCTTCAACAGCTTCGGAGACGGAAAGCGTTTCAGGCTCATGAACGACACCGCGTGTGACTGGAGAGGTTTCGATCTTGATCTCTACACCGCCCATGCGAGCAAGAAGACGAGTGGCACCACCACCGCCGCCCTTGATACGTTGTGTTTTGGAACCCACGATACCGCCTTCAATGGCCCCCGCAATGCGATCCATCGCGTTGTTGATCTCGGAAAGGCTCTCGTTTCGATCTTTCACCGGCAGATAGGTCAGGTCGATATCGACCGACAAGCGCGGAAGATCACGATAGAACAGGTTGATCGCCGTGCCTCCCTTGAGTGCGAATACATCCTCCTTGGCGACATGCGGGAGAATACGCACAAGAAGTGCGACCTGTGCTTCATAGGTTTCACGTGCCATCGTTGGCCTCCGCCGTTACAAACGCTTCAGGCACCATAATCCGATAGCGCGGATGTATCTTGCCCCCTTTTACCAGCGCGCGGTCGCCACTTCCAAGATTGAACTCTGCTGGGTCGAGGCGCTTGCGCCAGGGGTGATCGTGGCGATCTGCAAAAACAAAGAACAGACGCTTTACCTTGATCTTCTTACAACTATGCAGCAGCGCTGACAGTAGTTTAGGTCTCAGCGTTGTCAGGCTCTCAAATAGCATATCGAGGTTGTGAAAACTCTCAAGGTCGGGCAGCTCGTTCATAGCTTCCATAATTGCCCTTTCGGGTGCCGACATTTTAAGCATCCAGTCCCATGGCAGCGTGCCTTCGGCATTGATGTTGTCCTTGGCCAACCCAAGCGATGAGTCGGCGAACAGCGAGGTGCTACGGGTTTGAAGTGGTGCGTTGAGTGGCAGCTTGCTGAGCCAATTGGGCGTGGCCTCGCCATATACCCAGACAGGCGCATTGCTGCCCAGACGCAGATAGTGATCGTAGCCCTGTTGGGCAAGCGCCGTGGTACCGCCGACATGGATGTCATAGCGCATAATATGCTGCATGGAAAGCAGGCAGGTTTTCCAATCGATGGTGGCCGGCGTTGTTGCATTCGGCACGGGGCGTCGGAAGACGCCGCGGTTAACGCGCTCCAGCCAGCTGTTATCGACGTATTTGCGAGCAAGGAAACGGCTGACACCGTGGCGTTCAAGCCATGCGGTGTCAACCATGAATCCTGAAGGTATGGCTTCAAGCACCTTCTTTAGCTTTTCTTCTTTAAGTGTACTCATGGTTCACAAATTAGCACTTAACTAAATAATCTGCCATGAGACTCTTTAATATCATCAAATTTTGTGTACCTTTAGCTCACCAATTATCTATCTTTTAAAGAACCAAGGGAGGGCGATTTACCCGCTTAATATCCGCGCCTGCTTGTAACCGAGATACAAACTAATTCCGGGCTCTTAGGCGAATCCGCCTCCTGCAACAGCTCGATTTATGTCGGTTTGCTGGCATCAAATACCAACGAGGCGGCGGCAAGACAAAACCGAACGTGCCACCTACTTTGAATGTATGATTCTTCTGGAGATTGGCAATGGAACAACTAACAGGTGGCTGTCTCTGCGGTAAGATCCGAATCGTGGCCAATGGCGAGCCGCTTCGGGTAGGTATTTGTCACTGTATGGATTGTCGCAAGCATCATGGGGCGCTTTTCTATGCGGCTGCTGATTATCCCAAGCAAGCTGTCATTATCGAAGGCGAACCGCACAGTTATCAGGGGCGCTACTTCTGTTCGGCATGCGGTTCGTCGGTTTTTTCGGTAAGCGAGGAAGAAATCGAAATACACCTTGGCGCCCTTGATTCACCCAACCAACTGAAACCGACGTATGAGCTTTGGAACATTCGACGTGAACATTGGTTGCCACCCTTCCCTGCCGTGGAGCGATATGACCGGGATCGGGAAGGTTGAGCATGCTCAAGGGCGGCCGCTTAGATCAGCGCTTACCTTCAATGCGCAGGTTCACCACTTCATCTAAAGCCAGACCTGTCGCTTCAGCAATCTGCTCGTCACTCAGCACTCCCAGCTTGAGCAGATTACGAGCTGTTTTCTCAATACCCAGCTTTTCGCCTTCCTGAATGCCTACTTGGCGTTCTTGCTGAGCCCAGTTTTCCAAATTTTCTGCCAACATGTCTTTATCCTCCACCAAACTGTTGAGCTGATTGAGGTCGACCTCAGCCCCTAGCCGCTGCAAGTGGCGTTTAAGCCAGCGGGTAATAATCTTGTCGATACGCTCTTTGTGAGGATCGGCCTGAATAATCGCCACAATCCGATCCACAGCTTGCTGAAGCCCCTGGCGATTTGTGGACGCCTTCTCGATACTGAACACCCCGCTTAACGGCGACTGCACCAAGCCTAACTGTTCATCAGTATAGCGCCCTTCATCGACTAAATAATAACGCATCCGTGGCTGGTAGACCTGTAACAGACCCGGCGGTTCCGGCATGATCATGTCATATAGGTCTAACGATGCCGTCCAGCGCTCTGAACCGTTATAAAGCACTACCGGAAACACCGGCGGTAAGCCCTGGCCGGGTGTGATGACCTTCTGCTTGAGCAACTCACTGTAGAAGCAAGCGGCGTAGTGCATCAGCCGAACCGGCATGGTGCGATCCACCGAAGACTAAAACTCCAACAAGATGTACAGATACACTTCTTGGGTCATCCCTTGCCAGTTAACGTTGACTGACCACACCACGTCCTCAATTTTTTCTTCGAACAGTGGCGTAATGTAGTGGCCGCTCTGGCTTTTCAGGGTAGAAAAACCCATTAACCGGGCAATCTCGGCGGGAGCAAAGCCTTCGATGAGTTGCTGAACAAATTCAGGATAACTAAACAGCTCTTTGTAGCCGGTATCGTGATGGTTGCTGACCATGGAGACCTCTGACAATCGATCCAAGCCAGAATAGCATGCTCAGCTACCTGGAAAACATTCACACGATGTGATGCAGAGGCGTAATGATCGCTCTGCCCGCTATCTGGCTAACGGCGTATATATACAAACCAAGCCCTAGTATCACTCATCACCCAACACCTCACGCAGCCAACCCAATAACGCTTCGCTACCTGAGCGTTGGGGTGCGCCCTGGCGTGTGTATAGGGCGATGGCATCATGTTGGGGCAAGCTCTCTGCCACCGGTCGGATCAGATCGCCATTTTCAATTAATCGTTGCGTTGTGCGCCGCCAACCCAAGGCGATACCGTGCCCCGCGACAGCCGCTTGCAGTAGCAGTGGATAACTATCGAAAACAGCGCTCTCCGCTGATGAGAGTTCAAAGTGCCCCATGGCACGAAACCAGTCATCCCACTCCAGCCAATCCGCCGGGTCAGCGTGGTGGTGCAGTAGCCGCTGGTTTAGCAAAGCGTTGAGGCTCAACGGCGTAGTGATCTCTTTCAGGTAAGCAGGGCTGCAGACCGGAAATATCTCGTCCTCGGCGGTAAACACCAATCGATGGCTCCCGCTAGGCCTACCGTTGGTTTGCAGCGCAATGTCGAAGCTGCCACTAAATTCGGTAATCGGCCTTGTCGACGTCGCCAGTTGAATCTCAATGTCAGGATAGCGACGATTGAAGTCAGCCAGCTGTGGCATCAGCCAATAGAACGCTTCGCATAACTGGCAGAACATTACGACGCGCTTATCATCCGGGTCGCCGCGCAGCGCCTGAGCCCCCGTGGCGATACTTTCCAGCGCCTGGGAGACCGTACGGCCAAACTCGCGCCCCTCGCGGGTAAGAAACACACTGCGATTACGGCGCTCGAAAAGCATCACGCCAAGGTCTTCCTCTAGCGCACGGATCTGTCGGCTGATAGCCGCCTGGGTCAGGTGGAGCTCATCGGCCGCGCGCGAAAAGCTTTCAAGCCTGGCGGCAGCCTCAAAGGGGCGCAGCGTTGCCAGCGGCGGAAGAGACTTAATGAAGTTATCCATAATCTGAGCTCATGCATTGTGACGCAGAAGTCGTTTGAAGCACTGCTAGAGGCAGCGGCATTCTAGAGCGAAATTCATCTCTGGAATGCTGCAATGAAGGCCACCGCTGAACCACAAGATAATATCCTACAGGGCATAAGCCTTATCGTGGGAGCTGTCTTTCTGCTGGCGTTGACCGACGCCCTGGTTAAGTATCTGAGTGCCAGTATGTCGCTATGGCAACTCTATGTCATCGCCTCAACACTATCGCTGCCGATACTTTTTGGATTGATCATTGGCCATTCTGGCCCCCGATCCAAGGTAAAATCACGCCGCTGGGTGGCGATAAGAAGCCTGCTTCTGTTACTGATGTGGATAGCCTACTACGCAGCACTACCGCTGATTCCGCTTTCGGTGGCGGCGGTCGCCATTTACACCACACCGCTGTTTATTGCCGTGCTGGCTGCTTTTGGGGCAGGCGAGCATCTTTCACGCCAGGCGTGGCTGGGCATACTCTGCGGTTTCCTGGGCGTGGTGGTGGTGTTGCTCCCCGGCGGCGACACCTTCACACCCGCCACACTTCTACCCGTGCTTGCCGCCCTCTTTTATGCGCTAGCCATGCTGGTCACTCGCCACCACTGCCAAAGAGAACACCCCTTACTTCTCACCCTGGGATTAAATCTGTCCTTCCTGGCAGCTGGCAGTCTCTTCAGCTTGCTGGTCGCAATCAACAGCACAGCATCGCTCGCTGAACGCGCGCCTTTCCTGTTCGCCGGTTGGCAACCGCTAGACGCCACAGCGTTATTGATCGTGGGCGCCTACGCGTTACTGCTGATCATTGTGAATACCGGGGTGGCAAGGGCCTATCAAATTGCCCCTTCGGCGTTGATCGGCACCTTTGATTACGCCTACCTCATCTTTGCCAGCCTTTGGGGCTACCTGCTATTCAGCGAAGTGCCCGATACCATGACTTGGCTGGGTATGGGCATGATTTTAATCGCGGGGGTGATGGTGTTACGGCAACGGCGGGTCTGACGCCTATTTCTTGATGAACTACCGAAAGGCCTTCGGTAGTGGCTTAACCAAACATCATCGAATAGCACGAGCTGCGTCCACCGGCTCAGACTCTGGTACTGTTATGTGTGTGGTTAAACCGACCTGCTCTAATCCCAGCTATCGGGCAAAGGAAGACCTTACTGAACCAACATTCGGGCGCTCACCTTCGATTTCGCTGGTACGAATAGCAATATGAATAGTACATTGATCTCAACATCCAGATCGGCCTGACTGTAGCCTCGTTTTTACACAACACCGCTCCTATCCTGCATATGATGAAAACAAAGCATGCTACTATATTGGTAAGTTCAAGTAGCCATAACAACGCGCTGGCCTTGGAGGATACAACGTGACAGGAACTAGACAGGTTGAATCTGCTGAGATAATTAGAGGATCTATGTTTCAAGCTGACGAGCGATCAATACGTGATCTTGGACATTACATTCTGACTGAAATCCAGCACAACATTGGCAAAGGAGCACCAGAATATGTAGAAGTACTTTCGTGGGCCTTTGAAAAAATAGGGATCGCTAACTTCAGCTATGTCTATGTGGGTTATCTACCACCCGAGGCTGATAAGGCTGTCATTTTAGGTAACTATCCAAAAGATTGGGTAAAACTCTATGAATCGCATGCTTTATACCGCAATGATCCTATAATCAATCACTCTTCAACAACTTCCGCTGCTTTCTTTTGGAAAGGTAGCCTAAGGAAAGACAATAAATCAAAACACATATTTGACATGTCGGCTCAATATGGCATTGAGCAGGGTTTTACTGTCCCAGTACACGAGCCAGGCTGTGCTTTTGGGTCAATGCACTTAGCAAGCAGTAAAGAAAATTTAGAATTCAAAAAAATTGTGCAAAATCATTCATATCTAATATCTACTATTAGTTACATAGCACACCAGCAACGCCCATCCCTTGCTAGGCTTAAGCCTTACCGACGTCTCACAGAACGGGAAGCGGAATGTCTACACTGGGTTGCAATGGGCAAGTCTTACGGAGAAATTGCTTTAATACTGAGCATATCCGAAAGAACTGTTAAGTTTCACGCACAGAATATAATTAAAAAATTAGATTCAGTTAATATTAAGCAAGCAATGACAAAGGCATTGCGCATGAACTTGATTTGACAAAATTACTATGTATATTGCAACTTTCATTATTCTTATTAGCAATAAACATAATATCTTTAACTGCCTTCTGACAACAAGGAAGATTTCCATAATAAACTTTTTCACTTAATGACCCAAATCCCGAATTGAGAACATTGAGGGGCCACCCGCACATTCTTAACACACGCCTCATCATTTCATCAACAACGACTTCATAGTTTACAACCCCTCTATTCAAACCAAAATCAATCATACTTATAAACAGAGCATATATTCTTACATCAAAACTCTTCTTAGCTCCAAAATTAATCTTATCCGGAGTAATAAAAAACCGTGAGGCTTCCCAGCTATTCTCAAGCTGACTTTCGTCAAACTGACTTGACTCTTTTAACCACTTCAGAGCTCCGGTCATAAGTGTTGGGGATGTTGATGGACGAAGCCTTACACAACCAGAAATACAGTTATTAATTAACAGATAGATGTAGTAAGCTTCATCATTATCATATTCATCATATTCTAAATTCCCTCCAGTGTAGCTCTCTATATCCCATTTCCTTCTATCAATAAATACTTTCTTTCTAAGTTCAAAAATTTTATCAAGACTAGATTTAGGTAGATCAGTGTAATTAGAAGCCACAACTTCTATACCATGAAACATTTTATTTTTATTTAATGAAGATAAAAGCATAACCTTTCCTCTGAATCAATTCCTTAAAATAGTAAAACTAGTTAATTCATTAATACACCTGTCCCATAGTACAGTAGACTTTTCATGTTATTGAACTGTTTGTACAACCCAGAAACTATGCAACCGATACCACCATTCAAGATATATTTTCATGTCTCGAATAATCGCTTACTATAAAACAACCTTCGCTAGATAATACCTATCCGATATCAATGGATTTATAAAGACAAAACAAGAGTAGAAATAATTTGTTCAAAGTCAGCTTCAACATTGATAAATCATAAATTACGAGGCAGTATGTAAAAGTGCCTAACATTACCAGAAAAAAGAATTTAAATAATAACGCCATCTTTAGGCTGCCAGCAAGGAGGTGCACAAATCCACTCCGTATTAAATCCTTCAAGAGACATTGATGATGAAGCATAAACAAATGTAGGTTTTGTAGAAACAATATTGTAACCTATTTTTTTAAGCGATTTTGAAACCATTGAACCTGTTACTGAATTAGGATTATACATATACTCACATGACAAAACCCCTAATGATCTAATATAGATATCTAGTTCAATCATCAATGAATAACAATCATCTAACTCTTGCAGTGCGATATGATCAATTATTGCAGTCATATATTTGGTTACACTTATCACTCCCCACATTTTAATTTCGCTATCAACAATAACTTTAAACAACTTCCTTTCTCTAAACTTAGTTGGATGCATATACCATTTTAAATATTCTTTGGAAAAGTAAGGCTTTAAATCATCAACTGACACACAATTATATATTTCCTGGTCAAACTCATCATAATTACCCATCGATATATGAGAGCTTCCTATATAGCATTTCGCTTTAGTTAACCCAGAACACTCAGATATATATTTATCAATTTTGTAGCTATTATAATTAAACAAATTTAACCTTGGCCTAAAATAATAAGAACGCAACGTCTCTGGCTTAATTTTAAAAAAACCACGTTTAATAAAAAAATTGGTGACTCCTGTTAGCGCCCATAAGAAATCTCCTTGATAATCTTCTCTAACTTCATCAAATAAACATGAAAAATACTTGCTTCCTCTTATTTTTTTATGAGCTAAAAACCTTTCTAATAAATAGCTATTGTATATGCATTCTTTTTCTTTTGAATGTATTGGAATAAATATATATCCTAAGCAAGCAATGAGTTCTTTTTTATCATAAAGTGAAAAAAAAGATGATTTTTCATTTGAATACTCATGACTTAGGTACTCTGAGGAGATAAACCTATTTCCTGCTTGTTCATGATAGAAATTAGCAATCTCTTCAAACTCTATAGTTTTAAATATTTTCATGCCAAACCTCAAAAATTTTAAAAAATGCAATTAATCACAAACGTAAGGAATCATATTTCGCCCCAAAAATGGATATTGTTCTAGTTCGTATATAACCCCATTTGCCGGATATGAAGAATCTGAAATCCAAAAAAAAGCATGTCTTGCAACTTCTACGGGTGTTAATAAACTCCCTCTCGGGCTAATAGATTTAGGAACTTTATTATTTGATTCAGATAATATCTTAGATCTACTAACCCTTTCTACCTCACCACTAGTTGCTGTCCATCCGACGTTAATAAGATTTACTCTTATATTATATGATATTAAATCTTGAGCCATCGCTTTAGTGAGCGTCATTAAGCCACCTTTTGAGGTGGCATACGCAATCATCTCATCCTCACCACAATACGCATTAATAGATCCGATATTCAAAATAACCCCTGATGATTTTCTAGCCTTAATATGAAAAGAAAATTCCCTAGCAAGAACATAAGGAGAAATTAAATTTACGTTCAGTGAATTGGACAACTTCGCAGCTGTGGTTTTTTCTACGTCACCACGTTCTCCCGTAGCTGCATTGTTAACGATTCCAGAAATATCCCCAAACCTTTTTACAGAGTATTTAAACAACTTATCAGGAATACTTAAATCGGAAAAATCTCCTTGATAAAACTCAAACGAAGATCTATCGAACTTATTTTTTAATTCTTTTTCGATTGATGAGTCATGGAGGTAATGAATAACAACATTACCTCCATGACTCAATATCATTTTAGCTATTGAAAGACCAATTCCACTTTCAGCACCTGTAATTATATAAGACTTTCCAGTCATGTCGCTTTTATTAACTTCCATACTTCACCTCTATCATGCCTGATGTAAACTCTTTGTCACTCATATTTGAAACAGCATCAATGATACTTATTGCTATATCATCCGGAGATTTTAATAAACCTATCTTATATATCTGTTGAAATTTTTTAGATTGCGGAAAAACATCACTAGATGCATTTCTTAACTTACTTTGCATACTAGTATTTATCATTCCCGGGTCAAGACAACCATAGCAAATATTATACTCACTACTGCCAATATTAAGACTTTCTTTTAAAGACATAATTGCAGATTTTGTTATTGAATAAGCGATTAAATTTGGTATAGGGTCTACACCAGCGGAGGATGAGATAAACAAAACTCGTCCATCATTTACATTATTCAACAATTTTTTTGTTAAGAAAAAAGGTGCAAAAAGGTTTAGCATAAATGTATCATTCCAGCTACTTTCGGTGATTAATTCCACACTACCTATCTCACCTAATGCAGAAGCATTATGTATAATCAAGTTAAATTTTACCTCTGAAAGACTTGAGGCTATTCTATTAATATCAGAATGCTTTACTAGGGAAGCTCTGAAAAAGTCACTGCCATCAGTGATAATACGGCTATCGTCAACTGCATAGGATTCAGTGCTGCCATGGATCAAATCACCTTCTCCGAAGCCGAGTACCAGAACAAGAAGAGAAAGACTC
>NZ_VCQL01000227.1:0-379 GCF_005937175.1 Halomonas sp. ATBC28
CGAAAAATCATTACGGCAGGACTTTAGCGGAAAGGATAACTACCGGTTTTGACGGCACATTCTGGTACGGACCAACGTCATGAGTCGGCACCTGGGAAATCTTATCGGCAACGTCCATGCCTTTCACCACTTTACCAAATACCGCGTAACCGAAATCACGCTGACCATGGTCAAGGAAGGCGTTATCGGCAACGTTGATAAAGAACTGGCTGGTGGCGCTGTCTTTGTCAGCGGTACGCGCCATCGCGATGGTGCCACGCGTGTTGCGCAGGCCGTTATCGGCTTCATTTTTGATTGGCGGGTTTGGTTTTTTCTGCTGCATCTGCTCGGTGAAACCGCCGCCCTGAATCATAAAGCCAGGAATGACGCGGTGAAAGGT
>NZ_VCQL01000228.1:0-344 GCF_005937175.1 Halomonas sp. ATBC28
TCCTCGCAATGACGTAGGTGATATCATTGAAATCCTTCACCTGTCATTGCGAACGTAGTGAAGCAATCTCGGGGTTACCTGCCACCGCAGATCGAGATTGCCTCGTCGCTGCGCTCCTCGCAATGACGTAGGTGATATCATTGAAATCCTTCACCTGTCATTGCGAGCGTAGTGAAGCAATCTCGGGGTTACCTGCCACCGCAGATCGAGATTGCCGCGTCGCTGCACTCCTCGCAATGACGTAGGTGATATCATTGAAATCCTTCACCTGTCATTGCGAACGTAGTGAAGCAATCTCGGGGTTACCTGCCACCGCAGATCGAGATTGCCTCGTCGCTGCGCTC
>NZ_VCQL01000229.1:0-330 GCF_005937175.1 Halomonas sp. ATBC28
GGTAGAGATTGCTTCGTCGCAGGCTCCTCGCAATGACAGATAAGCCAGGCTCCTAATGCCCTTCCTGTCATCGCGAGCGAAGCGCGGCGATCTCGACTTGAGTGCCACCGCGGGTAGAGATTGCTTCGTCGCAGGCTCCTCGCAATGACAGATAAGCCAGGCTCCTAATGCCCTTCCTGTCATCGCGAGCGAAGCGCGGCGATCTCGACTTGAGTGCCACCGCGGGTAGAGATTGCTTCGTCGCAGGCTCCTCGCAATGACAGATAAGCCAGGCTCCTAATGCCCTTCCTGTCATCGCGAGCGAAGCGCGGCGATCTCGACTTGAGTGCC
>NZ_VCQL01000230.1:0-329 GCF_005937175.1 Halomonas sp. ATBC28
TGACCCGCTAGCGAGCCGGTTAGCCAAGTCGGTTGTCGTCGTAGGGCGTTACATCATGCTCGATAGTGTTGATCCTTATGATTAGACGGTTGATCGTAGGTGTGGCGCTGGGGTGTGAGCGTCCCGATCATCCGCAATGTGGGTTGCTTGCAATGTGGACAGGTGTAGGCCAGCTCCGCATCGCTGGCAGCCATATCGGCATCCGGTGCTTGCTCAACCACCGCTAGCGCTCGACGAACCTGCATCAGACGTTGCCGACGGCAGCGATTGGCCAGAAAACCGTAGTGACGCACCCGCATCAGTCCTTTGGGCAGGACGTGAAGCAGGAA
>NZ_VCQL01000231.1:0-299 GCF_005937175.1 Halomonas sp. ATBC28
CGGAAGGCTTTAGCGGCGAGGTGGCCTTGAGCGTGGATATTGATGGGGTGGTCGAGCCCCGCACGGTGGTCTTCACCGGCGGCATCGGCAGTTTGACGGTTGACGTCGCCAACGATGATCAAGCCAATGGCACTGAGCAAGTCAGTGTCATCCTAGCCGGGATTGCAGATGAGGCGTTTGCTATCGATCCCGCTGCTGCGACGGCAACGGGCACAGTGACAGAGGATGACGAGGTCGCGCCAACAACACCCATACGCCTCCAGGCCGAGGACTTTACCGCAGCGACCAATTACACCGTC
>NZ_VCQL01000232.1:0-271 GCF_005937175.1 Halomonas sp. ATBC28
AAGACGTTAGTGATTATCTAATGGGTTACTACAACCAGCAGCGACCTCACTCATTTAACGGTGGCATTTCTCCCGTAGGGGCTGAGGAAAATCTTAAATTACTGTCCGGTATTAGTTGACCACTACATCTCAAGGCGTAGTAGAACGTAAGCGAGCCACTAACCACATCTAGGCAGATTTCGCTTAGATCGGTAATGTCTCTTTCCACTGCCAGGGCAGCAGCGTGTTGAAGTCATCATCGTCGAGGGTGGGCAGCGTCGCGAAGACATAC
>NZ_VCQL01000233.1:0-264 GCF_005937175.1 Halomonas sp. ATBC28
AATGTTTCGTGACCATTGATAAGTCGCTGTGTTGTAGCCGTTGTTTTAGTTATCGCACGCCGCCTTATCACTGTTCATTGAACAGCTGCTCTTTAACAATGTATATCATGCTGACAAGAACACTTCGTAAGAAGTGGTCTTAAATTGTGATACGTCTCAAGCGTATCCGGCAAAATGAAACGTGATCATTGCGATATCCAGACTCCTTCGGGTTATAGGGTCAAGCAATGAAGCGCACACGGTGGATGCCTAGGCAGCCAGAGG
>NZ_VCQL01000234.1:0-251 GCF_005937175.1 Halomonas sp. ATBC28
GCGCGGCGATCTCGACTTGAGTGCCCACCGTAGGTAGAGATTGCTTCGTCGCAGGCTCCTCGCAATGACAGATAAGCCAGGCTCCTAATGCCCTTCCTGTCATCGCGAGCGAAGCGCGGCGATCTCGGCTTGAGTGCCCACCGTAGGTAGAGATTGCTTCGTCGCAGGCTCCTCGCAATGACAGATAAGCCAGGCTCCTAATGCCCTTCCTGTCATCGCGAGCGAAGCGCGGCGATCTCGACTTGAGTGCC
>NZ_VCQL01000235.1:0-239 GCF_005937175.1 Halomonas sp. ATBC28
GGTAGAGATTGCTTCGTCGCAGGCTCCTCGCAATGACAGATAAGCCAGGCTCCTAATGCCCTTCCTGTCATCGCGAGCGAAGCGCGGCGATCTCGACTTGAGTGCCACCGCGGGTAGAGATTGCTTCGTCGCAGGCTCCTCGCAATGACAGATAAGCCAGGCTCCTAATGCCCTTCCTGTCATCGCGAGCGAAGCGCGGCGATCTCGACTTGAGTGCCCACCGTAGGTAGAGATTGCTT
>NZ_VCQL01000023.1:0-71612 GCF_005937175.1 Halomonas sp. ATBC28
ACCAACTGGGCCACACGGCTTGCCGTTGAACTGGCTTGCCTCAGCGAGGAAGGCGTATTCTACGCATTTCCTGGTGGTTGTCAAGGGCGTTGTTTTCGATGCAAACCTGACCACATCCAAAACCGCTGGCTTTCGTAAAAGCACTAACTACCTGACAAACCGAAGCTTTTACACTTCATTCACCGCTGGTAACGCTTGGCGTCCCCGGCAGCGGATGCGTACTTTACGGATTCGCTGACGGGTTGGCAAGGGCTTTTTGACAGAAAGTTCAAATAAGCGTCACACGAGCGTAACGTTTCTTACCAGCTTGAATAACATAGCTCTTACCTGTCGCCAGCATAGTGTCTTTGGCAACGACGTCGCCGTCGACTTTAACTCGGCCATTACCCAGCATGTCTTTGGCTTGGGCACTGTTATTCGCAAGCTCAGCTCTATTAAGCACTGCTGCAATAGGTGCTTGCTCACTGCCCTCAAAATCGACCGTGACTTCCGGCAGATCTTCTGGCAGCTCGCCATCAGCCAGTTGATTACCCGCTGACTTGTGCGCACTGGCGGCTGCTTCATCGCCGTGGTAGCGGGCAATTAGCTCACGGGCCAGCTCCATTTTGATATCCCGCGGGTTCGCGCCCTGCTCAACGCTCTGCTTGAGCGCGTCAATCTCTTCGTTCGATTTCAAAGAGAGCAGCTCAAAATAGCGCCACATCAAGCTATCCGGCATGGAGACCAGCTTATTGAACATGGAGCCCGGCGCTTCATCGACACCAATGTAGTTGCCCAGGGACTTCGACATCTTCTGCACGCCGTCTAACCCTTCCAACAGCGGCATGGTAATGACCACCTGGGGCTCCTGGCCGAAGTGTTTTTGAATTTCGCGCCCCATCAGCAGGTTGAACTTCTGGTCAGTGCCGCCCAGCTCCACGTCCGCCTCAAGCGCTACCGAGTCGTAGCCCTGTACCAGCGGGTAGAGAAATTCGTGAATGGCAATGGACTGATTGGCTTTATAGCGCTTTTCAAAGTCATCCCGTTCCAGCATACGGGCGACGGTGCTTTGGGCAGCCAGCTCAATCATTTTGGCAGCGGAGAGCTCGCCAAACCATTCGGCGTTAAAACGTACCTCGGTCTTTTCAGGGTCGAGGATTTTAAACACTTGCTCTTTATAGGTTTCGGCGTTGGCTTTCACATCCTCTTCAGTGAGCGGTTTGCGCGTCACGTTCTTACCGGTAGGGTCACCAATACGCCCGGTAAAGTCACCGATCAAAAAGATAACCGTGTGCCCCAAATCCTGAAACTGGCGCATTTTGGTCAGCAATACGCTGTGCCCCAGGTGTAAGTCAGGGGCCGTGGGATCAAAACCCGCTTTGATACGCAGTTTGCGGCCTGAAGCCAGCTTCTGTTTTAGCTCATCCTCTACCAGGATTTCATGCGTACCCCGCGACAGCAGCGCTAAAGCCTGATCCACCTCACTCATTGCCTCTCTCCACTATAAAGAACCGCCCTTACCGGGCTCAGGTGATAAATAGCCGACGATGTTACCATGCTCGCTCGCCTTGGTTGAGCCTTGGTTTCGCTCTCACCCTGGTTTAGTCTCAGCCCAGCTTTGTACGAGTTCGCTTATGAAAACGCCTACCGCTACGCCGCTTTACTATATTGGCCTGATGTCCGGCACTAGTCTGGACGGTATCGATGCAGCACTTATCGCCATCGAAGGTGATTCGCCGCCGCACCTGTTGGCAACCCATGCCGAACCGATGCCGGACGAGCTTCATCGCCTACTGTTTAAACTGTGCCATGCAGAGCAGGTCAGTTTTGCGCAGCTCGCAGCAGCGGAACACGCGTTCTGCCAATGCCAGGCCCAAGCCGTGCAGCACTTATTAGCACCCCTTTCAGTGGGTATAGAACAGATCAGTGCTATCGGCAGTCACGGCCAAACCATTGAGCATGCCCCCGCAGGCCACGGCGACGGCCCGGCGTATACACTGCAGTTGGATAATCCAAGCTTGCTGGCAGAACTCACCGGCTGCACGGTGGTCGCCGATTTTCGTCGCAGAGACTTAGCCGCAGGAGGTCAAGCTGCACCGCTGGCACCAGCGTTTCATCAGGCGCTATTTGGGCGAGCAGATGCGCATCAGCTGGTGCTTAATTTAGGCGGCTTTGCCAACTTCACTTGGCTTTCTAGCCAGCCAAGCGACCCCGTGATCGGTTTCGATACCGGGCCCGCAAATGTTTTATTGGATGGCTGGTTTGCCTTGCATCAGGGCGGTCGCTTTGATCAAGATGGCGCCTGGGCCGCTAGCGGCAAGGTAGATGAAGCGCTGTTAGCTCGGTTGTTATCAGAACCGTTTTTCCAGCAGCCGCCGCCGAGAAGTACGGGGCGTGAGCTTTTCCACCTGGCTTGGCTCCGCCAACATCTCAGCGGCCAGGAATCCGCCGCCGATGTTCAGGCGACGTTGGCCGAACTCACTGCCGTCAGTGTTGCTCAAGGCATTGAGCAACTGCAGATCAGTGACGGTTCACTAACGCTGATCACCGCTGGTGGCGGCGCTCACAACGGCTACTTAATGCAGCGCCTTGCCTATCATCTCCCGCGCGCAACGCTCACTTCGCCAGCGGCGTACGGCTGGCCTGAAGACTGGATTGAAGCGGGCGCCTTTGCCTGGTTGGCGCACCAGCGTCTGCACCACCTGCCAGGCAACTTGCCCTCAGTCACCGGCGCGCAGGGCCCCCGGGTATTGGGCGGAATCTATGCCCCCTAATACTCATTGTTTGAATACGCCCCTAGACCTCAAAGAAAAGCAGTGGGTACGTCACAAGGCTTAGGCTTTTATACGAAAAGTCGGCGAGCGAAGGTCAGGCAAGGCAAAAAAACGGCGAAAAAGCGGAGTTTACGGAGTGTAAATGAGCATTTTGATCGGACTCGCGCACGAGCCGTTATTTAACACAGCATGGCCGAGCGCAGGCAGTTTTCGTACAAAGCCTAAATTATTCATCTTTTGCGGCGAGAGTGCCTTTAGCCTGAGCCTGGGCTTCCTCTATGCTTACAACGCCCTCATTGACTAACCGAGACAGCGCGGCATCCAGCGTTTGCATACCCAGGCTACCACCGGTTTGAATGGCTGAGTACATCTGTGCCACTTTGTCTTCGCGGATCAAGTTGCGCACTGCAGAAGTGGCCATGAGGATTTCGTGGGCCGCTACGCGCCCGCCGCCCTGACGTTTAAGCAGCGATTGCGACACCACTGCCTGGAGCGATTCCGAAAGCATGGAGCGCACCATGGCTTTCTCTTCGCTGGGAAAAACATCGATGATCCGGTCGATTGTCTTGACGGCAGAGGTGGTATGCAGCGTTCCCAGCACCAGATGACCGGTTTCAGCAGCGGTCAGTGCTAAGCGGATAGTCTCCAGATCACGCAGCTCGCCGACCAGAATCACATCCGGGTCTTCACGCAGCGCGCTACGCAACGCATCGGCAAAGCTATGGGTGTCGCGATGCACTTCGCGTTGGTTAATCAAACAGCGCTTGCTAACGTGGACAAACTCGACGGGGTCTTCAATGGTGAGAATGTGCTCGTAACGATGATCGTTAATGTAATCGATCATGGCGGCCAGCGTGGTGCTTTTGCCCGACCCCGTTGGCCCAGTCACCAGCACCAGTCCCCGCGGTAACATCGCCAGGCGCTCGAACACCTCACCGAGCCCAAGGGTTTGTATGGAAAGTACTTGATTGGGAATGGTGCGAAACACCGCCCCCGCCCCGCGAGCTTGCGTAAAGGCGTTAACACGAAAGCGGGCGATCCCCGGCACTTCAAAGGAAAAATCAATTTCCAGGTGCTCTTCGTAGTCGCGCCGCTGACGATCATTCATGATGGCGTAGATCAATTTACGAACATCGTTATTATCGATAGCGGGCACATTGAGCCGACGAATATCGCCATCAACACGTATCATGGGCGGCAAACCGGCCGAAAGGTGCAAGTCAGAGGCATTCTGCTTTGCCGAGAATGCTAGCAGTTCGGTAATATCCATCTCTCTTCCCAGCTGCGGTAAGGTGCTTGAGTATGACAGACATCGCGCTTAACGAGTCACTCGGCCATTCATACGCTCAGGCGCTTGAACGCCTGCATAATGCATTAGAAAACGCGGGGCGCGCCCAGGGTGCAGCCAAGCTACTGGCCGTCAGCAAAACCAAGCCTGCGGCGATGATTCGTCAGGTTTGGCAGTTGGGTCAGCGTGAATTTGGTGAAAACTATTTGCAAGAAGCGCTGGAAAAGCAGGCCGAACTTACTGATCTTGACGGCATTGTATGGCATTTCATTGGCCCCCTGCAGTCCAACAAAACCCGCTCTGTGGCCGAGCACTTTGACTGGGTACACAGCGTCGATCGGCTAAAAATTGCCAAACGCCTTAACGAGCAGCGCCCAACGCACCTTGCGCCGCTCAATATCTGCCTGCAGATTAATATCAGCCGAGAAGAGAGCAAAGCTGGTGTGCTGCCCGAGGAGTTAGAGGAATTGGCCAAAGAAGTCGCCACGCTGCCTAATCTGCGCCTGCGCGGTTTAATGGCGATCCCCGCTCCAACAGAGGATATAAGTGCTCAGCGCCAGCCTTTGGCAGCACTACGCGAAGCTTTTACCGCCTTACAAAGCAGCTTGCCAGACGCGCCCCTTGATACGCTCTCGATGGGCATGAGCGACGATTTAGAAGCAGCGGTGCTGGAAGGCGCCACGCTGGTGCGTTTGGGCACTGCAATTTTCGGCGCTCGCCCATCGGCTTAGACGAAAAGTAGCCCACTTTTTTACGTAGAACACTTTTACTTAAGGGACACCTACCATGGCGAATAAGATTACCTTCATTGGGGCCGGCAATATGGCCAGCGCCATTATCGGCGGCCTAATCGACAGCGGCGTCGCGCCTTCTACTATTACCGCCACCGCGCCGAATGACAGCGAACTGACATCGATTAAACAACGCTTAGGCATCAATACAGACACCGACAACAATGCGGCGGTGGCTGAGGCCGATGTGGTGGTACTCGCGGTGAAGCCGCAAATCATGCGCAACGTATGCGAAGCGTTGCGCGACAGCGTTCAGCGCCAGCAGCCGTTGGTCATCTCGATTGCTGCCGGCCTGGATGCCGGCACGATCGACCAGTGGCTAGGCGGCCAGAATGCCATCGTACGCTGCATGCCCAATACGCCCTCGCTGGTCGGTTATGGCGCCAGCGGCCTCTATGCCAATGCCAACGTCAGCGATGCCCAGCGTGACGTGGCCACCCAGTTAATGGAAGCGGTCGGCATTGTGGAGTGGGTGGAAGAAGAAGCCCTGTTAGACGCAGTCACCGCTGTTTCTGGTAGCGCCCCGGCCTACTTCTTTCTGATGTTCGAAGCCATGGAAGAAGCCGCGGTTAAACTCGGCCTACCTGCCGCTACCGCGCGCCGCCTGGCTATTCAAACCGCGCTGGGTGCCGCCACCATGGCGCAGCAGAGTGATAAAGACCCGGCCACGCTGAAACAGAACGTTATGTCGCCGGGCGGCACCACCGAACGTGCCATTCAACATATGGAAGAGGCACAATTGCGCACCACGATTGCCGACGCCATGCAGGCCTGCGCCGACCGCGCCCAGGCAATGGCCAAGGAACTAAGCGGCAGCTAATGCAGCCATTCGGCTAACACAGCCTAAGCTACCGGATCATCAAGGAGACATAATAATGGGCAATGAATTGGGCAGTGCAGGGTTAATGCTGGTAAATACCCTCATCAATATTTACCTCTTTTTACTCATGCTGCGCTTCCTGCTGCAAGCGTCGCGGGCGGATTACTACAACCCGTTAAGCCAATCGGTGGTCAAAATCACCCAGCCGGTAGTGGGGCTATTTCAAGGCTTTTTAGGCCCTGTGGCTGGCCGCTTCGACCTCGCCACCTTAGCAGCAGGCTTTGTATTGAAAGTGGCTAGCATCATCGCCATTTTTATGGTGATTGGCGTTGGCATGCCACCCATTGCTGGACTGCTGATTGCCGGTGCGGCCGCCTTGGCGAATGCAATTTTAAAAATCTACTTCTTCGCCCTGATTGTGATGATTATTTTGAGCTGGGTAGCGCCCAACGCCAGCCATCCAGGTGCGCTGCTGGTTATGCAGTTGGTAGAGCCGATTATGGCCCCGGTACGCAAAGTGATTCCTCCGCTGGGCATGATCGATCTATCGCCTATCGTGGTGTTTATCGCCATTAACCTGATCGATGGTTTGGTGGTCGGCGCCCTGATTCGTGCGGCGGGCATTTCCGGCGCGCTGGTCGGGCTGTGATGGCAACTGCCATCTCCGTATTCTTAGCAAGGAAGCCTCTGATTAACGTAATGAGTGCAGGCCAGACAAGGCAAAAATCAACGAAAAAGCGGAATTTACAGGTTGTAAATGAGCATTTTGAGGCGATTTTTAACGCCGTATGGGCAAGCGCAATAGTTAATCAGAGGTTTACAGGATCTACTTCAGTCGCCCTCTTTCAGCAGGACTAGCGCCTTCAATGCCTGACTCAGATACGCTTGCATTTGCAGACCGACCGGCGGGCTCCGTCGGCGTGGTCACCCCGCACGTGGCACGCTTCGACACGCCGCTCGCTCTCGCCTGCGGCAAAGTGCTGCCTGCCTACGAGCTGATTTACGAAACCTACGGCACATTGAATGCCGATCGCAGTAACGCGGTACTGATTTGCCACGCGCTCTCGGGTCACCACCACGCCGCGGGCTACCACAGCGAAGAAGACCGCAAGCCCGGCTGGTGGGATGCCCATATTGGCCCCGGCAAAGCGATCGACACCAACCGTTTTTTTGTTGTGTCGCTTAATAACCTTGGGGGCTGCCATGGCAGCACCGGGCCGGTCAGTCATAACCCCGACACCGGTCGACAATGGGGGCCTGAGTTCCCCATGGTCACGGTGAGCGATTGGGTAGCTAGCCAGGCGCGGCTTGCCGACCACCTGGGGATTGAGCGCTGGGCCGCCGCGGTGGGCGGCAGCTTGGGCGGCATGCAGGTGATGCAGTGGACAATGACCTACCCGGAACGGGTGGCTAATGCGGTGGTGATTGCCGCCACGCCACGGCTCTCGGCGCAAAATATCGCTTTCAACGAAGTAGCCCGTCAGGCGATTCGCTCTGATCCGGAGTTTTTTGACGGCTGGTATGCCGAGCACGACACCGTACCCAAACGCGGGCTTAAGCTCGCGCGCATGGTGGGCCATATCACCTATCTGTCCGAAGACGCCATGGGCAGCAAGTTTGGCCGCGATTTGCGTAGCGACGACCTTAACTTCGGCTTTGACGTTGAGTTCCAGGTGGAGTCCTACTTGCGCTATCAGGGCGATACCTTCTCCACCGCCTTTGATGCCAATACTTACCTGCTGATGACCAAAGCGCTGGACTACTTTGACCCATCCGCCACCCAAGGGGGCGACTTAGCCAAAGCCCTGGCCCCAGCGCAGTGCCCGTTTTTGATTGTTAGCTTTACCACCGACTGGCGCTTTCCGCCCTCGCGCTCCCGCGAGCTGGTCGATGCGCTCATTCGTGCGGGCAAAGCGGTTAGCTACGCCAACATCGACTCGCCCCATGGGCACGATGCCTTCTTACTCTCAGAGCCGCGCTACGACGCCATCTTCAGCGCCTTTATGAACCGCGCTGCCGGCGAACTTAGCCTCGCCGAAGCGGGTACAGATGAAGCAAGCGAAGATGCAAAGAGCTCAGAGGAAACGCCATGATGCGCGCCGATCTTGAACTGATTTATGACTGGGTGCCCGAAGGAGCGCACGTGCTCGACCTCGCCTGTGGCGACGGCGAGCTGCTGGAGACCCTGGCGAACAATAAAGGCGTGACCGGCTATGGCTTAGAGATCGACCATGACGGCATTAATGCCTGCGTCGCCCGGGGCGTCAGCGTGATTGAGCACAACCTGGATGACGGTTTAAGCAGCTTCTGCGATAACAGTTATGACCAGGTGATTATGACCCAGGCGCTGCAGGCGCTGCGCCGTCCGGACAGGATGCTCGATGAAATGCTGCGTGTCGCCGAAGAGGGCATCATCACTTTCCCCAACTTCGCCTACTGGCGTCACCGTGTTCATTTGGGTCTGCGCGGCTATATGCCGGTATCCAAATCGCTGCCCCACGCCTGGTACGACACGCCCAATATCCATCTCTCAACGTTCAACGACTTTGAGCATCTGTGCCGCGAGAAGGGCTTGATGATTGTTGATCGCGCGGTGGGCGTGGGGGATCATCAAGGTCACTGGAAATCGCGGCTATGGCCCAATCTATTTGGTGAAATTGCCATTTTCCGCGTTCGTCGCCGCTAGATATTCATCGCTCTTAAACGCAACCCAAGGAGCCACGCCATGTTACGCAGATTAATGATGAGTGCCGCCCTTGTCGGCATGCTCTTCGCCGCCGCTGGGGCCCACGCTGAGCAGTTCGTCAGCGTGGGTGATTACGAGATTCACTACAGCGCGGTGAACAGCAGCTTTTTGACCCCGGAAGTGGCCCAAGCGAACAATCTCCAGCGCAGCGCCAACCGCGGCCTGGTCAATGTGAGCGTGCGCGAACGCCAGGAGGATGGCAGTACCCGCCCCGTTAACGCCAGCGTACAGGGCCACGTAAGCGGCTTGACGGGCGCTCAGGAGTCGCTCAGCTTTCGCACCGTGCACGACGGCGATGCCACCTACCACCTGGCGCCTTTTACCCTACTCGACGATGAGAACATGCGCTTTGAGCTAAGCGTGCGCTACGACCGCAACGCCGCCCCCGAACCGGTGAACTTTATTCAGCGTTTTTATATTGATCGCTAAGTCGTACCTAGAAACATATAAATTAGCATCCAAAGCGCCGAGGGTTGGTGTAAGCAAGGGTCTTTCGCCATGGATGGCGAAAGTAGCGCCCAAGGAAGGGTTCACAGCGCCCTTGCGTCACCTGCCCTCGGCAAGCTCATGCCACTTTAAAGCCGTACAGGCAGGCTGCGGGTTAACCGCACTCCAATGGGGCGCTCTTGCTCCCGCACCACCTCAATACCATAGGCCAGCACTTCCACCCCGCTGGCCGAGACCTCCGCTAGGGCTGCCGCATAAGTCGCGTCGATATGGGCTGCGGCGGCCACATCGGCAATACCTTCGTGGGCGACACAAAACAGCAGCACCGCCCGTTCGCCCTGCTCTGCCAGCACTCGCAGCGAATGCAGATGCTTGGTACCGCGCACACTTACCGAGTCCGGAAAGTAGCCGTGGCCGTCCTGCTCTTTGAGGGTGACCTGCTTCACCTCGATATACGCCCGCCCCCGCTCTGGGTCATCCAGCCTAAAATCGAGGCGGGCGTCGGCCACTTTCACCTCCCGGCGCAGAGTGGCGTAGCCTGCCAACGGTGCCAAAGCCCCCGCCTCCAGCGCCGCTTCCACGATGCGGTTAGCGCGGCCGGTATGCACCGAGGCGAGCGCCACCTGCCCATCCGCTTGCGGCAGCTCGATAAGCTCCCACGTCCAGGCAAGCTTGCGCTTGGGGTTATCGCTGGGTGACAGCCACACTCGGCACCCTGGCACGTTCACCGCCTTCATCGAGCCGGTATTGGGGCAGTGGGCGACGACTTCGCGACCATCATCCAAACGCACATCGGCGAGAAAGCGCTTATAACGCTTGATCAGCGTGCCCGGCACCAGCGCCGGATAAGTCAGCATCACAGCCTGCCCACAAAGCGTGCAATCCGAGCCACCGCCTCTTCCAGCCGAGCCACATCATTGGTGAACGCAATGCGCACATGGTGTTCGCCGCCACGTACGGCAAAATCAATACCCGGGGTAATCGCCACGTTCTCCTCCTGCAATAAGCGCTCGCAGAAGGCCTGGCTATCGCGGCTGTAGCGGGAGATATCCAACCACAAATAAAACGCCCCCTGGGGCGGGAGATCCGGTGCCAACCCCAAGCCTGCAAGGCCCTCCAGCAGCACTTGGCGGCGCTCTTTCAGGGTTTCACGGCGCTGTTCAAGAACACCACGACACTCGGGCGTAAACGCCGCCAGGGCGGCATGCTGCGAAGGCGTCGGCGCGGCCAGAAACATGTTCTGCGCCAGCCGCGTTAATGGCTCCACTGCATGCTCTGGCGCCACCAGCCAGCCCAGGCGCCAGCCGGTCATACCAAAATATTTTGAGAAGCTGTTGACCACAAAGGCGTTGGCGGAGAGCGAGGTCGCTGAGAGCGGTGCATCGTCGTAGTTGAGGCCCTGGTAGATCTCATCGACGATGACCTCGCCTTCGCGCTCAGCGACCGCTGCCAGCACTGCAGAGAGCTGTTGCGCGCTCAACGTGTGGCCGGTAGGGTTAGAGGGCGACGCCAACATCGCCAGGCTTGTGTCCTCATGCCAATGCTGGGCGACCAGGGCAGCGTCCAACTGCCAGCCGCTATCTCGCCCCACGGATACCGCATCAATCTCAGCGCCAGCTAGCGCCATAAAGTGACGATTGCAGGGGTAGTTAGGGTCAGCCATCAGCACCCGCGAGCCGGTTTCGACTAATAACTGGCTGGCCAGCAGCAGCGCCCCCGACGCCCCGGGCGTTACCAAAATACGCGCAGGATCCACCGTAGCGTTAAAGTGCTCGGCGTAATGTCCGGCGATCGCCTCGCGCAGTGCGGGCAGCCCAGCCGCTGGGGTGTAGCGGGTATGGCCACTGGCCAACGCCTGCTGCCCGGCAGCGATAATTGGCTCGGGGGTAGCAAAATCCGGCTCGCCTACTTCCAGGTGAATCACATCGTGGCCGGCGGCTTCCCGCGCCTGGGCCATTTCCAGCAAACGCATGACCCGAAAAGGGGCAACGTGATCGACACGCGAATTCCAGGCCATAACGGCTCCTTCATCTAATCATTTTTGAAACTGGACAAATATTGAAAAACTAACTAAAACATGGCGCTAGTCATATTCAAGGCCAAACATTCATCGAAAGCTCACCATTATGCTTGCAACCCAGTCATTTTTCAGCTAAACAAGCATCCCTTTGGCGTGAGATCGTGACAATCGCTCATGGTCGATCAGTAGTCACATATGTAAGGGGCAGTCCCATGCCAGTAGCAGAAAAGAAACCGGAAGCGTCCAAGTCCTTCACACCGTATGAGCCAGCGCCGGGTGAAGAGTATATGAACGAGCAGCAGCTAGCGCACTTCCGTCAGCTGCTGCTGGATTGGAAACAGGATCTCATGGAAGAGGTGGATCGTACCGTACGCCACCTGCAGGAAGATGCGAACAACTACGCCGACCCCGCCGACCGTGCTACCCAGGAAGAGGGCTTTAGCCTGGAACTGCGTACCCGGGATCGCGAGCGTAAGCTGCTCAAGAAAATTAACGAGACGCTAGATAACATCGATGATGATGATTATGGCTTCTGCGAAGCCTGCGGCGTTGAAATCGGCATTCGTCGTTTAGAAGCTCGCCCCACCGCCACCCTTTGTGTGGATTGCAAAACCCTGGCGGAACTCAAAGAGAAACAGCTAGGCGGCTGAGCACTAAAAGACCGTGCTACTCGAACGCGGGCACCTTAGGGTGCCCGTTTTTGTGAATGGCTTTTTGTAAATAACCAGCCCCTCTCAACAATGACGCTACCATGATTGATTTTGCTCGCTACCGGGGGCGCTTTGCCCCTACGCCCTCTGGCCCGCTGCACTTTGGCTCTTTGGTCGCCGCCTTAGGCAGCTATTTAGATGCCCGCGCGGCCGATGGGCAGTGGCTGGTGCGCATTGAAGATATCGACCCACCGCGCTGCCCTGAAGGTGCGGCGAGCACTATTCTTCGCCAGCTGGAAACCTTCGGGCTGGAGTGGGACGAAGCGGTAATGTGGCAGCACACTCGCGGCGATGCTTACCAACAGGCGCTTGACCAGCTTGTCCAACTCGGCTTGGCCTATCCCTGCAGCTGTTCGCGCAAGCAGTGGCAGGCGTTTGATATCTACCCCGGCTGGTGCCGCGATGGCGTTTGCGATGCGAATAAACCGGTGGCCTGGCGGCTGCGCAGCGACCGTGGCGAACGCCCTATCCGCTGGCAAGACCGGCTGTTCGGCGAGCAGCAGTTTGACCCGGCTGAACTAGGCGATGTGGTATTAAAGCGCAAAGATGACCTATGGGCGTATCAGCTCGCCGTGGTAGTGGATGACGCCGAGCAGCAGATTACCGATGTGGTACGCGGGCTCGATTTGCTCGATAACACCCCTTGGCAGCGCCAATTGCAGAGCGCACTTCAGCTACCGCAGCCGCGTTACCTGCATCTGCCACTCATTGTGACCGCTGAAGGGCAAAAGCTCTCCAAGCAAAACCTGGCCCCGGCCCTGGCAGAAGACGAGCAGAAAGTGCGCCAGCAGCTCTTTCAGGCGCTGGAAGCGCTTGATCAAGCGCCGCCACAAGAACTGGCCTCAGAGCCCTCCGCGACTCAGCTACACTGGGCGGTAGCGAACTGGTCGTTGGCACGTTTAAACCCAACGGCACACCGTTTAAATCCCTCTTCACCTCCAGTAGGAGATTGATATGTATGTCTATCGCATCATGCTGTTTTTGGTGTTTGGCGGCTACCTGCTCTCTCCGCTGCTGATGAATGGCTGGAGCGACCCTGAGGCCGCCTGGTACCGACCGTTTGCGATTTGGGGCGGATTGATTGCGTTAACTCTCTGGCTGGAGCAGAAGAGAAAGCTTGATGAACGTTGAGATGCACGTTGAGATAGTCGGCGTCCTACTGCTTGGGCTGGGTTACCTGGCACTGCTGTTTGGCTGCGGTTTTGCGGTAGAGCGCGGCTGGGTGCCGGTGCGTATTACCCGCCACCCGATTGTTTACACCCTTGCCCTGGGTGTTTATGCCAGCGCCTGGGCGATTTACGGCAGCGTGGAAATGGCTGCCCACGCGGGGTTTGGCTTCCTCGCCTACTACCTAGGCGCAGCGGGCGCCTTCTTGCTCGCCCCTGTGCTACTGGTGCCCATCCAGCGCATCACCCGCACCTATCAACTAACGTCATTGGCGGATCTGTTTGCCTTTCGCTTTCGCTCTCGTTGGGCGGGTACGCTGGTCACCATCGTCAGTCTACTGGCGGTGCTGCCACTGCTCGGCATTCAAGTCCAAACCCTGGGCGAAGCCATCAATATCATCACCGCCAGCCAAGCGGGAGGTAGCGTTGCGCTACTTTTTTGCGCCGTAATTGCCGCCTTTGCGGTTATTTTCGGTGCCCGCCACAGCCAGTCTCACGGCCGCCACGACACTCTGCTTAGCGCCATTGCGTTTGAATCCATTGTTAAACTGCTGGCCATGCTGGGGCTCGGCGTGGTGGCACTATGGATGGTGTTTGACGGCCCAGGCGACCTGCAGCTGTGGCTGGAGGGCCCTGGCGCTCTCCTCCAACAACAGACACCCAAACTTGACCCGGCCCAGTGGCGAACCCTCCTGCTGCTGTTTTTTGCGGCGGCGTTTATGATGCCGCATCTGTTTCATATCAGTTTTTCAGAAAGTCTATCCCGGCATACCCTGCTACAAGCGAGCTGGGCGCTGCCGCTTTTCCTGCTATTAATGGCGCTACCCGTGCCGTTGATTTGGTGGGCCGCGCAGTCGGTCAATCCCGACATACCCATCGCCGCCTATGCCGCCTACCTAATGACCGAGCACTGGTGGGTAGGGGCACTGGCGTTTATCGGCGGGCTAGCCGCCGCCAGCGGCACCATGATTATGATTGCACTGGCGCTTTCCGGCATGGTGCTTAATCATATTGTACTGGTAGCGAGGCCCCCGGAAGCGCGCAGTGATCTTTACGGCTGGCTGCTGTGGCTGCGCCGTGGGCTAGTGGTCGCTGTGATTATCAGCGGCTGGGTGTTTTACCAGTGGGTAGGTCGCCATCATGGGCTTATCGGTTTGGGATTAGCCGCATTTGTGGGGATGGCCCAGTGCCTGCCTGGCATGCTGGCGCTGCTCTACTGGCCGGGCGCTAACCGTAAAGGCATGATTATTGGCCTCATCGCAGGCGTCGGCGTATGGCTATGGGGGCTATGGCTGCCGCTCATGCTCTCGCTACCCGTACTGACGCTGCCCTTTACCCCACTTACCGACGCTGGTGCGCCGGTTTGGTACAACGTCACGCTGCTCTCGTTAGCGGTCAATATCCTGTTGTTGATTGTGATATCGCTGTTTACGCGTATTTCTGAAGGTGAGCAGTCCGCCGCGGAAGCGTGCTCCGTCGATGCCGTTATCCGCTCCAAGCGCTTTCCACTGGAAGCCGCCACGGCGAGCGATTTTTCGACTCACTTAGCCCATGCCCTCGGCGATGAGGCGGCTAGCCGTGAAGTGAATCGGGCATTGCAAGCACTCAACTTAACGCCTCAGGAGCGCCGTCCCTACGCGCTGCGTCGCTTGCGTGACCGTATTCAGGCCAATCTCTCGGGCCTAATGGGCCCATCGGTGGCACGGGATATTGTTGATCGCTATCTACCCTACCGCCACGACGACACCCCTGAAACCGACGATATTCACTTTGTTGAAAGTCGCCTGGAAGCCTACCGTTCGCGGTTAACGGGGCTAGCCCGGGAACTCGACGGCTTGCGCCGCCACCACCGCCAAACCCTGGCCTATCTGCCTGTGGGGCTGTGCGTGCTAGGCGATGACGATGAACTACTAATGTGGAATCAGGCGCTCTCTCAACTCTCGGGTATTAGCGGTGAAAGCGTGATCGGTTCACGCCGCGACAGCCTACCTGCCCCCTGGCCCGGCCTACTCGGTGGCGTGCTGGAAACCACGTCAACACCGCTCTACAAACAGGCGGTCACGCTGCACGGTAAAGACTATTTTTTGACCCTGCACAAAGCGATTCTCAGCGGTAGTGACAGCCGTGGCGGCAGCGTTATTCTGATTGAAGACCATACCGAAATGAAGTGGTTAGAAGATGAGTTGGTGCATGCAGCACGCCTTGCCTCCATCGGCCAGTTAGCCGCTGGGGTCGCCCACGAAATTGGCAACCCGATTACCGGCATCTCGTCGCTGGCGCAAAACCTTCGCTACGACACCAACGACCCCGCCCTGCTGGAGACCGCCGACCAAATCCAGCAGCTAACCCAGCGGGTCACCAAAATCGTTAACTCACTGGTTGGTTTTGCCCATGGGGGACGCCAATCGGTACCGCTCCCTGCCTCACCTGTGGCACTTGCATCCATTAGCGAAGATGCACTGCACTTGATCCACCTCGCCCGCTCGGGAGAGGATGTTACCTTAACCAATGAAACGCCTGACGACGTGGTGGTGCGCGGCGATGCCCAGCGATTAACGCAAGTGATGGTCAACCTGCTGAGCAATGCCCGGGATGCCTGCGGCAAGGGGGGAGAAGTTCACATGACCGCAGGGCGCCACGAGCAGCTTGCCTGGTGGCGGATAACCGATAACGGTCAGGGCATCGATCCGCGAGTTCGCGAGCACCTATTCGAGCCCTTTACCACCACCAAACCCGCTGGCGAGGGCACCGGTCTGGGCCTTTCATTGGCCTACCAGATTATCAATGAGCACCAGGGTAAAATAGACGTGGCTTCGCCACCCCCCGGACAGCCTCGCGGCACGGCCATTACGTTATGGCTGCCGCTTTACCAACAGGATGATCAGCCAACCCATGCCCAGGATTCTGATTGTTGAAGATGAAGCGATTATTCGCAGCGCGCTAAAGCGCCTTCTGGAACGCCACGACTATACGGTCAGCGAAGCAGGCAGCGCTGAGGAGGCCAGCCAGCTTGAGCTCGCAGGGTTCGACCTCATCATCAGCGACCTGCGTCTGCCGGGCGAACCGGGCACCTCGCTGATCACCGCCGCAGCCCCCGTGCCGGTATTGATCATGACCAGCTACGCCAGCATGCGCTCTGCGGTGGAAGCGCTCAAACAGGGGGCCGTGGACTACGTTGCCAAGCCCTTTGACCACGCGGAGCTATTGGAGACCGTTGAGCGGATCCTGCACAAGCAGTCGATGCAGCAGAGTCCGCCCCCGGATATCACCGATGCAGGCGGCAGCCGGCAAACCATGATCGGCAACTGCGTTGCCATGCAGCAGGTCTACACCCGTATTAGTAAAACCGCCCCGGCCGATGTCACCGTATTGATTCTTGGCGAGTCAGGTACCGGCAAGGAGCTGGTGGCACGCGCCATTCACCAGCAGAGCAAGCGCGCCAAGGCACCGTTGATCTGCGTCAACTGCGCGGCGATTCCTGAAACGCTGATCGAGTCAGAGCTGTTTGGCCATGAGAAAGGCGCTTTTACCGGCGCCAGCGCTGCGCGCACCGGGTTAGTCGAAGCCGCTGATGGCGGTACGCTATTTTTGGATGAGATTGGTGAACTACCGCTGGATGCCCAGGCGCGTCTGCTGCGCGTTCTTCAAGAGGGTGAAATTCGTAAAATTGGCTCGGTGGAAACCCGCCACGTCAATGTCCGCCTGATTGCGGCCACCCATCGTGACCTGCGAGCACTGTCAAAAACCGGCGAATTCCGCCTTGATCTTTACTACCGGCTGAACGTGATGCAGATCGAACTGCCGCCGCTACGCGAGCGCGAGGACGACGTGCTTGAGATCGCCGACATTCTGCTCGACAAGGCGTGTAAGCGCCACGAACGCACGGGCCTGCGTTTGTCCCGCGCAGCCCGCCAGGATCTGCGCGACTACCCTTGGCCGGGTAACGTTCGCGAGCTGGAAAATGCCCTTGAGCGCGGGGTGATTCTTGCCGAAGGGCATCTGATCCACCCGGATGACCTGGGCCTAGCGCCGACCACCCCACGCCCCCATCCGTCCTCTGGCGCGTCCAGCACACCTGCTGCCAGTGGTGGCGGTGATAAAAGTGCTGAAGAGAATGAAGATGATCTCTCTTTAGAAGATTATTTTCAGCACTTTGTCCTCGAACACCAAGACCAAATGAGTGAAACCGAATTGGCACAAAAACTGGGCATTAGCCGTAAAAACCTTTGGGAACGACGCCAGCGGCTTGGCATACCGCGCAAAAAAACCGCCCGGCGCCCAGGTTAAGCACCTGGGCATTGCTATCCACTCGCGCCTCCACACCACCCCTACGACCATCGTCTAATATACTGATTTAAATAAGAAATATTCTGCCTTTCGCTACCCAGGTACTGTTACCTTCCCACACAACGCCGCGCACAAACGGGCGCGAAAGGGGTAACACTTCTCGCGCCGTAAAGTTCCGCAGCGACTTAAAAAACTCCAACCTTCTGAAATTTATAATTTATTAAATAGGTGGCACAGGGTCTGCAGTATTACTGGGTAAGAAAAACAAACTGGGCATAGCGCCAGGTCACCAACAAAAACAACATGACCTCGCCACAACCTGAGCCACAACAAAAACAACAGGGCCAGGTAGAGATAACGGTACTAACAAGAACAACAGGCTTGAATCTCATTACTTGCTTGCGCAGGCAACACAGGCGCAGCGAACAACAACAAAAGTTAGCAAGTGGCCCGAAAGGACGCGACGTACAATGTGACTTGGCATCCTAACAACAACAATAGCTGTCAGTGTGTACACCCCGGCGCCAATAATAATACCCCGGGGGGAGAAAAGTTCGCGGTTGGATTATTGTTTTGAATACGAGGCGGTCGGAACCATCGTGATCCTTACGCCTACCGACTGCGGTGCGTATTCAGGGCGATGTGCCATCATGAAGAAAAATAGCAGCACGGACGCTGATTAATTGCTTGATAGGGGAGGCTCTTTTAGCCTCCCCTTTCCGTGTTTGGAGCCTGGGTTTAAAACCTGTGTTAGCCCCCGCCAGCGTCAAGTGCTTTGCAAGCCGCTACTTTGCAAGCCATGAAGGGTCGGCTACACTCAGCCACTCGTGGTTTATGTTCAGTACTCGTTTGAAGTGTTTTCTAACGACTATTTTTACGACCATTTTTTCGTACCTGCGAGTTGAAATCGTCGCATGTTTAAAGGATTTACCCGTTTCCTACACAGCCCGGGGGAGCAATTGAAAACCTTGCTTGATCCCCAAGAGAGCACCACCAGCGCCCTCACTCCGCGCAACATCCCTCGGTCAGAGCACCCTGTTTCTCGCCAGCATATTAGCGATGCCGCGTTAAAAGTGCTTTATCGCCTTAGCGGCGCGGGTTTCGACGCCTATTTGGTGGGCGGTTGCATTCGTGATGCGCTGCTGGGCAAGATGCCCAAAGATTTTGATGTCGCCACCAACGCCACTCCAGAGCAGGTTCGCGATCTATTTCGTAACTCGCGCCTGATCGGCCGCCGTTTTCGGATTGTCCATGTGCGCTTTGGCCGCGAGGTCATTGAGGTCACCACCTTCCGTGGCAAACCCCAAGACGAGCATGGCGACCACATTGCCCACCAGTCCGATGAAGGGTTACTGCTGCGCGACAATGTATGGGGCAATATCGAAGAAGACGCGCTGCGCCGCGACTTTACCGTTAATGCGCTCTACTACAATATCGCCGACTTCAGCATCACTGATTTTGCCAATGGTGCCGAGGATATTAAGACCCGCACCCTGCGCCTGATTGGCGACCCGGCGACACGCTACCGCGAAGACCCGGTACGGATGCTGCGGGCGGTGCGCTTTGCGGCTAAGCTCGACTTCACGCTAGACCCCGCCACCGAAGCACCGATGTACGATCAGGCACCGCTGCTGCTGCAGATTCCACCAGCACGGCTATTCGATGAAGTCCTCAAGCTGTTTATGTCGGGCCACGGTTTGGTCACCTTCCGGCTACTCAGCCACTACGGCCTGTTCGGCATGCTGTTCCCCGAGGCCGAAGAAGCCATGGCCGATGCCGCCTGGGCCGAAGAGCTGATTGAGCAGGCGCTGACCAACACCGATAAACGTATTGCCGAAGAGCGCCCCGTCACCCCGGCCTTCCTGCTGGCAGCGTTTTTATGGGCCCCGGTCAAGCATCGCCAGGAAGCGCTGGAGCAAGAGGGCATGCCGCCCATTCCGGCGCTTCAAGCAGCCGCTCAGCAGGTGGTCTCCCGTCAGTTAGAGTTCACATCGATTCCCAAGCGCTTTGGCATCCCGATGCGGGAAATTTGGGAATTACAGCAGCGCCTACCCCAGCGGCGCGGTAAAAAGGCCTTTCAAACCCGCGAACATTCGCGTTTCAGAGCGGGCTATGACCTGCTGCTGCTGCGCGAACAGGCGGGCGAGATACCCAGTGGTTTAGGCGAATGGTGGACGGCGTTTCAGCGCGGCGATGAGCACGAACAGCGTCGCCTGCTGCAAAAAGTTGGCGGCGACCCCGCCAGCCAGGGCGATCGTCGCCGCAAACGGCGCCGTAAGCCGAGCGCGCCAGAGTAGTGGGAACTCCTCCCCAGCTCGCCTATATTGGCTTGGGTAGCAATCTAGAGTCGCCTATCGAGCAGGTTCGCGAGGCCCTCAACGAGCTGGCAATGCTACCGCTAAGTCGATTAGTGGCAGCATCATCGCTTTACGCCAGCCGCCCGGTGGGGCCGCAGGATCAGCCGGACTTTATCAACGCGGTGGCCGCGCTGGAGACACGGCTCTCGCCGCTGGCGCTACTCGACCAGCTTCAGGCGTTAGAGCAGCAGCATCGCCGCCGCCGCCAGCGCCACTGGGGGCCCCGCACGCTCGATCTTGACCTGCTGCTCTACGCCAATGAGCACATCAACTCGCCGCGTTTACGCGTACCGCACCCGCAAATGACTGCCCGGGCCTTTGTACTGCTCCCCCTCGCAGAGATCGCCCCCTCTCTAGACCTTCTCCAACAGCCGCTATCCACCTGGCTTGAACGTGTTGAGAACCAAGGCTTGGAACGCTTATCTAACGCCTAATGTGCGGCTAACGCTACCATTTGACACAAATCTCGACACCGACACCCCATTCAGGTAACAATTGCCGGTTACGCCACTTCGCGTATGCAGGGATGCAGCATCAATAATGGTCGGCTGCCTATGTCGCAGCGGCCTCACGTAAAACATGAGAGCACGCCATGAAAACCGTCACCCTAAGCACGCTGCAGGCCTATAAGCAGGCTGGCGAGACATTCAGTTGCCTAACCGCTTACGACGCCTCCTTTGCCCATGCGGCAAGCCAAGCAGGCATTGATGTCCTGCTCGTCGGTGATTCGCTGGGCATGGTGCTACAGGGCCATAACAGCACTCTGCCCGTCACTATTGAAGACATCGTTTACCACACCCGCTGCGCTGCGCGTGGTAAAGGCCATAGCCTGTTGATGGTGGATCTACCTTTTATGAGCAACGCTACCACCGAGCGCCTGCTGGAAGATGCCGGTGCCGTGATGCGCGCGGGGGCGGAGCTGGTCAAACTGGAAGGCGAAGCGTGGATGGCCGATGGCATTCGTGAACTCACCCGCCGCGGCGTACCGGTATGTGCCCACCTGGGCTTAACCCCACAAACCGTGCATCAGCTAGGTGGCTATAAAGTGCAGGGGCGCGACGCTGCTCACGCTGAGCGCATCATTAATGACGCAAAAGTGCTTGTCGAGGCGGGCGCCTCGGTGATTCTGCTTGAGTGCGTCCCTGCCAGCCTGGGCAAAGCGGTCACCGAAGCGCTGGATGTACCGGTGATTGGCATTGGCGCAGGGCCGGATACCGATGGTCAGATTCTGGTAATGCACGATGTGCTCGGCATCACCCATGGCCGCACACCGCGCTTTGTAAAAAACTTCATGGCTGAGGCTGATAGCATTCAAGCAGCTTTCCAGGACTACCACGAAGCCGTCAAAACCCGCGCCTTCCCGGCTCAAGAGCATTGTTTTTAAGAACCGTTTTTAACAACTGTTTTTAAAACAGCTCGACTATCGACCATTTTTTGTTATTGACGCGAAACGACTATGCGCACTTTGCGAGACATTGATCAGCTACGCAGCACGCTGCGAGATTACCGCCAACGCGGCCAGCGTATTGCCCTGGTACCCACCATGGGCAACCTACATGCCGGGCACCTAGCGCTGGTCGCCTGCGCGCGCCAGCACGCCGATATCGTGGTCACAAGCCTGTTTGTCAATCCGATGCAGTTTGGCCCAGGCGAAGATTTAGACGGTTACCCGCGTACCTTTGATGCCGATCAAGCGCAGCTTATCGAGGCCGGCTGCAACGTGCTGTTCGCCCCGACGGTGAGCTCGCTCTACCCCAACGGCTTGGACGCCCAGACCCGCGTGCATGTGCCCGTGGTGGGTGAGGGTCTGTGTGGCGGCTCACGACCCGGCCATTTTGACGGTGTCTCCACCGTGGTTAGCATGCTGTTTAATTTGGTGCAGCCCGACGTCGCCTGCTTTGGGGAGAAGGATTACCAACAGCTGGCGGTGATTCGTAAGCTGGTGTACGACCTGCACATGCCGATCGAGATTATCGGCGTGCCCATCGTGCGCGCAGAAGATGGCCTGGCACTGTCATCACGCAATGGCTATTTAAGTAGCGAGGAGCGTGCAATCGCCCCTGCGCTTTACCGCACGCTGTGTACGCTTCGCGATGCGCTAGAGCGCGGAGAACCTATCGAAAAGGTACTACACCAGGGCAACACCGCGCTGTATGATGCGGGCTTTACGCTAGACTATTTGGAACTGCGCGATGTCACGCTAGGCCCCATTAACCTAGCGACCCGCCATGCGGTACTGCTGGCCGCCGCCAAGCTGGGCCCGGCGCGATTAATCGATAACCTCACTGTTCAACTCCCGGCCAGCGCTGCCACTACTGGCAGAGAATAAACAAACAACGGGTAAAAATAGGAACTCACATGCATACCATCATGCTCAAAGCCAAGCTGCACATGGCACGCGTCACTCACGCGGTACTCAACTACGAAGGCTCTTGCGCCATCGATGGCGACCTGCTGGATATGGCGGGTATTCGTGAAAATGAGCAGATCCAGATTTACAACGTCGAGAATGGCGAACGCTTCACCACTTACGCTATTCGCGGTGAGGAAGGCTCCAAGCTCATTTCGATCAACGGCGCTGCGGCCCACCTCGCCGCCCCTGGCCACCGGATCATTATCTGCAGCTATGCCCACTACTCCGAAGCCGAACTGGAAAACCACCAGCCTGCTTTGGTGTATCTCCAGGAAGGCAACCACGTCAGCCACACCAGCAATATTATCCCGGTACAGTTGGCCTGATCACAACTGGCCTAATCTTAGCGCCTCTAATGCTTTCTTCTGACGGGCCACATGTTGGCCCGTTTTTATTTGCCCATAAAGGTTTATTGCCGCAACGCACCACCTTCCCCTATGCTGAAGAGACGGCTGACAGAGTACGAATAAAAGAGTACGGCTGACAGAGCACGCCTATCGGGCATCTGGTATCAGACTGTCTGTTAATTACTCCAGGAGTCATCTTATGCAAGAAGTAGTCATTGTTGCGGCACGCCGCACCGCTGTGGGCGCTTTCGGCGGCTCCCTCGCAGGTATTCCAGCGAGCGACCTAGGCGCTTTGGTGATCAAGGATATCCTTGCCTCAACCGGCGTTTCTCCCGATCAGGTTGACGAAGTACTGCTGGGCCAGGTGCTCACCGCGGGCGTTGGTCAAAACCCGGCGCGCCAAGCGGCTATTAAAGGCGGCCTACCGGACTCGGTACCGGCCATGACCATCAACAAAGTGTGTGGCTCAGGCCTTAAGGCACTGCATCTCGCTACGCAGGCCATTCGCTGCGGCGATGCCGAACTGATTCTGGCCGGCGGTCAGGAGAATATGTCTGCCTCGCCCCACGTACTGCCCAACTCCCGCAACGGTCAGCGCATGGGCGATTGGAAGGCAATTGATTCCATGGTACACGACGGCCTGTGGGATGCGTTCAACAACTACCATATGGGTATTACCGCCGAGAATTTAGCCGAGAAGTACGGTATCACCCGCGAAGCGATGGATGAGTTCGCCGCAGCGTCACAGCAGAAAGCCGCTGCCGCCATCAAAGAAGGTAAGTTCAAAGGCCAGATCGTGCCGGTGGAAATTCCCCAGCGCAAAGGCGACCCGGTGGTGTTTGATACCGACGAGAACCCACGGGAAGTTACCGCGGAGAAGCTTGGCGGCATGCGCCCTGCGTTTAAGAAAGACGGCACCGTTACCGCCGGTAACGCCTCGGCGCTCAACGACGGCGCGGCGGTGGTTATGCTCTGCTCCGCCGAAAAAGCTAAGCAGTTGGGGCTAGAGCCACTGGCACGCATAGCGGCTTACTCCAACGCAGGCGTTGACCCTGCCATTATGGGTATCGGCCCCGCACCGGCCACTCGCCGCTGCCTGGAAAAAGCCGGCTGGAGCCTGGATGATCTGGACTTGGTCGAAGCCAACGAAGCGTTTGCCGCCCAGGCGCTATCCGTCAACAAAGAGCTCGGCTGGGATACGTCTAAAGTGAACGTCAACGGCGGCGCGATCGCTCTAGGCCACCCCATTGGTGCCTCCGGCTGCCGCGTACTGGTCACGCTGCTCCACGAAATGATCGCCCGCGACGCCAAGAAAGGCCTCGCGACGCTGTGCATCGGCGGCGGTCAGGGCGTAGCCTTGGCTATCGAGCGGCCTTAAAAACCTACCCTTCGCTCGCTTAGCTAAGAGCTAATATAAGCCCTCGTCAATTGACGAGGGCTTTTTCCGTTCGGGATACACAAATTTCTTTATCTTGTTCTACTAACATCATCATTACCGGGCTAAATGGCACTAGTCGTCATTGGTCTCTGACGCGACAAGAGAAAATCGTTGTTGAGTCGCCCATCTCCCCTCAGTATTCACGATCAACGCAAAATTGTTGCAGTAACACTGAATCGCTCTCTGCTTCGCCATCAACAAACGCACCTCATCTTCTATTCGCTCAAGCGCCTCTGGCTCACTCTCTCTGGCGACGGTGAGGTGAGGTATGCTGCCCGTATGGAGACCACCGTAGGGTGGGTAGTCTGGGAAGGCATCGACGAATGCTTTAATCAGCGAGATAAAAGGAGCGCTAGGGCTTGGCTGAAGATACACCGTGTCCGTGAATCGGCCCACACCCGATAGCCAAAACTCAAAAGCAGTGGCTTGTTTAGCAATCGCTTTAAGCTTGCGAAGATCTTTCTCGACAATCTCGTTAGGTGATACAAAGGGATAAAGTAGTGTTATGTGCGCGGGCACGCCTATAGCCGCTGTGGCGTCATAGCGCTGACGAAGCTCGTCAACCACGGGTTCGGCTTCGCGAACAGGAACGATCAAGGCCGCTTGCGGTGCCACTCGGGTCATGTGCACATCGTCCAGTTAGGCCAGCCCGCAGGGCTGTTAGCGTGAATACCCCGCTCGCAGGCAGCAAGCGCCGCGGTGGCGCCAACGGCAAACGACGATGGGAAAACGGGATCATGGCCGGTCAACGTGATCTTGTCCAAAGCCTCCGCCGGCAAACCACCCAGTGACCAGAGCGCAGTCAGTGCATCGCGTGCTGTCATCGTATGAAAACTCATGCTAATGCCTCCAACAACGCCCACCCCTGAGGCCACTCCCCCAACTGACTTGCGGCGTTGATATGCCCGCAGGCGCCCACGTCAACAAAGTCGGCTTGCCATGTCGCAGCCTGCTGCCGGGCATAGTCCGTCGTCGCGTAGGGGTCGTCACTGCTGGCTACAACCAGCGCTGGAAATGGCAGAGGCCGAGCAGGAGCGTTGCGGAAATCGCTCGCTTCGGGTGGGAAAGCCTTTGCGCCAGGGTCAGGTACTGCCACCAGCAACGCGCCGCTTACCTGCGCCAATCGATGAGCTCTTTCATCGCTGCTATTGGCCTCCTGTACCCAGTGCGCCACCAGCAGGCACGCAAGACTGTGAGCAACGAGCAACACCGGTGCCTCAGCTTCATCAATGGCGGTATCCAATGCCTGCAGCCAATCGTTGAGATTCGGCTCATCCCAGGAGCCAGGCTGAAAACGGAGGCTATTAGGCCGCTTTAGCCCCCATAGTGACTGCCAGTGGTCGGCATCAGAATTGCCGAGACCGGGCAGAAATAGCAGCTGGGTCGCTGGCTTGTTAGTTGTCATTGCAGGTCTCCTTACGCGGTCGATAGCGCAGCTCGCCAGGAAAAGTCGTGGGCGGATTACCGGTGCGCAGCCACTCCATGGCAAGTGGCCAGAGCACGTCGCGAAAGCGCTTATGGAAAAAAGCGAAATGACCGATGCTTGGCTGGCCCACCGCAGTTGGCGCTAGCCGCAGGTGATAGCGTTCGCTACTACTGTAATACTCTAGAAGGCGATCAAGCGCGGGACGAGTGCCGAAAGGGTCATCATCGATGCCCAGCGCCAAAATCGGTGCCTGCACACGCGTGAAGCCCCGCACCAGCATCTCAGCTTCGGGCTCGCCCTCAGGTGTTTCACGTTTACGCCGCACGTTGTGCTCAAAGCGCGGCCCCATTCGCGCCCAATCCAGTGCTACGCCTTTGGGTGTATCTTCCATCCACCCCAGACGCTTGGCGGGTACGTAGCCGACCAAAAGTGCCAACAGCGGCATCGCTAGATGCCAACGCAAGAACATAGATCGCCGAGCCTCGGGTGCGTAGTCCCGCCAGTAGGCATACTGTGCGCCCATGGTGAAGATGCGACGCACGCGATGGGCGGACTGGGCAAGGCCAATCACGAAACCGCCCGCAGAGTGACCCACCACATCAATAGGTTGACCAGGAAAACGCCTGGCGACGTAGCGTAGAACGCCTTCAAAATCATGCTGCCCCCAGTCGATCCAGTCGGCCTTGAGTTTGCGCAGCGAATGGTTGCGCGAATCGCCGATTCCCCGGTAGTCGTAGGTCACTACGTCCCACCCTTGCTGATACAAATAATCAGCAAAGGGTATGTAATAGCGGCAGCGCACCGAGGTGGCGGTGTTAATGATCACCACGGGGCCAGGGTGAGACGACGAAACACAAGGTCGTCGCCATACCCACCCGCGCAGCGCATAACTATCCGCCGCGCTGATATAGACGGGCTCAGGCATCAATGTTCTGTCGCCTTGCAGCTATACCGTTCTTAGCCCCAGTGACCGTAGCATGAAAGTCCGCAATCAGTTGCTGGGTGACAGGGCCCACGGGCCATTCGGTCTTCGCCTTATCTTCCACCAATGCCACCACCGGCTGAAGCTCGACCGAGGTGCCGGCAGTCAACACTTCGGTTGCAGCACGCAGCTCCTCGAGTGTAACCGCTCGCTCCTCTACCGACAGGCCTCTCTGACGTGCCAAACCCAACACATGGCGCTTGGTGATGCCATCAAGAAAACAGGTCGGCAGTGGGGTTACCAGTACGCCATCACTGACCAAAAGCAGATTAGTGGCTGTCGTTTCAGCGACTAAGCCGTCGCTATCGAGCAGTAACGCATCATCACAGCCTACTGCCAAGGCCGCATGGCGGGCTAGCGTGCCGATCATATACAGTCCAGAACACTTAGAGGCAGTAGGCGCCGTATTAGGGGGCGGGCGTCGCCAGTTGGCCAACTGCAGCCGAATACCTACCTCTGCCCGCCCCTGGGACGCCGCCGTAGGCCACTCCCAAGCGGCAATCGCCACATGGACACGTGCTTGAGGCGCCGCGATAGACACACTATCCGCGCCACGCCAGGCGATAGGGCGGATATACGCATCGGTTAGCTGATTGGCCCATAGCACCGCGTCAATCGCTTGGCTGAGCTCGCGGTGCGACCAGGGCAGCCGATAGTCCAGTAGTGCGGCGGAACGCTCTAAACGCTCCAAATGCGCGTCACCCAGAAAAACACGCCGCCCGTAGGCACGCATGCCTTCGAATACCGCTCCCCCCATGTGTAACGCATGACTAAGCACGTGCAGGCGCGCCTCACGCCAAGGAAGCAGCTCACCATCGAGCCAGATCAACCCATCTCGGTCATCAAGAGCGTTTAGCATGGCACCCACCCAGTAGCAGATTATCGATATCGTCAGTCTGTCCTCTATATGTTTTAAAAACGAGTGAGTAAATCTCAAACTGGGCTGAATTTTGCTCAGCGATTTTTACAGCGTGGTCAGCGCGGTTTCTTGTATGATCTGTTTATCAACCTTCGAGGGTGGGGGTAGCGATTATGCGGATTCCTGTGCCATTAAATGCTCTACGCGCTTTTGAGGCGACGGCGCGGCATCTTTCAATCAAGGAAGCGGCCATGGAGCTTTCGGTCACTCCTTCGGCCGTCAGTCACCAACTGCGCATACTGGAGGAGTTGTTTGGCGTCGTGCTTCTGCGCCGAACAGGAACGCGTCTTGAGCTTACCGACGCGGGACACAAGCTAACACCTTACCTGCAACAAGGCTTTACGCAGATTGCCAAGGGGGTTGACTCACTTCGCCAAAAACGCCGTGACGGGCCGCTACGTCTCAACATGTTGCCTACTTTTGCAACCAACTGGCTGTCGCCACGGTTAAGCCTGTATCCCTTCGAGCGGCGTGGATTCTCGCTTGAGATATCCACTACGCAGGATGAGGTAGACCTTGCCGCGGGGGTGGCCGATGTGGGCATCTGGTACGGCAACGGGAATTGGCCGGAATTACAGGCCGATCTCCTCTTTGAAGCAACCATCGACCTTTATGCCCGTCCAGGCTTTGCTACCGGCTCCCATCGCGATCGCCTTGACCGTGTCAGCCAGGCCAATCTGTTTGTCTCCCGCCACTGCCTGACATGGCAACGCTGGATGGAGAGCCTTCCCGACGGCCCCTTCAAACCCGCTGTGGTCACGCAGGTGGATTCCGGAGGATTAACCCTGCAGGCCGCCGCCGATGGGGTGGGTGTATCGATAGCGGTCTGCGAGCTGGCCGATAGCGCCGTGCGATTGGGCCGGCTAACGTCGGTATTCGAACATCCAGTCAACGCAGACGTTGGTTTCTGGTTAGTCTACCCAGATGCACTGCGCGAGGATCGCCGTTTGGATAATTTGCGTAGTTGGCTGCGCGAGCAGCCAACATAGCCAGATACTTGCGCATTATTTATCGCTTACTTAACGACGCTTCTCCCCCACGATGCGTGACGGTGTTCGCCAGACCAACAGCGCCCCCAACAGGAATAATCCGGATGCGGCCCACATGGCAATGGGAAGGCTAGTGCCATCGACGATACGCCCGCCTAGCATGGCACCCAGGCCAATGGACATATTGAAGGTAAACGCCATCAACGCCGTGGCGGCTTCGGTATTGGGTGCAGTGCGTATAATCCAGGTTTGAATGCTGACTGATACGCTGCCAAACACCGCGCCCCACATCATGAGCAACATGACACCGCTGCTCGGCTGAACACCCAGCAGAGGGAAAACAGCCACCACAATGAGCAGCAGGCTGGGAATCGCCAACACCGCGCGGTAAGGGTGGCGCCCGGCAAACATGCCTGCCGCAATATTGCCCACAATGCCTGCCGCCCCGTAAAGCAGCAGCAGACTGCTCACATGGCGCTGGGAAATACCGCTGATCTCTTGCAGGATGGGGCTAATAAAGGTGTAGGCGGCAAAGTGGCCAACCACTACAAAGGCGGTGGTTAACACCGCGACTCGCACACCGCGATTGCTAAACTGCTGCGCCAATACCCGCAAACGCACAGGTTCTCGCGGTGGTAGCGGCGGTAGCCAAAACCACAGCGCAGCTGCCGTTAACAGGCTTAGCCCTCCCAGCGCCCCAAAGGCGACCCGCCAGTTGCTTAGATCCCCCAGCAGCGTGCCCAGTGGCACACCCAGCACCGAGGCCGCCGCGACACCACCAAAAATCATCGTCATCGCTTTTGGCACCTGAGCCTCTGGCACTAGGCGTGGGGCAATGCTGCCCGCCACCGCCCAAAAGCCACCAATACTAAGCCCCACAAGCACGCGGGCGGCAAGCAACAGGATAAAGCTGCTGGCCAATGCCGATAGCACACTCCCGGCCACCATTACGGCCATCAATGCCGTGAGCATAATGCGCCTGTCCAAGCGCCCCACCGCTACCGGCAGCAGCGGGGCTGAAAAGGCAGCGACCACGCCGGGCACGGTGACCATTAAGCCCGCCATGCCGGGGGTAACGCCCATGCTAGATGCCACCTGGGAAAGCAACCCAATCGGCAGCTGCTCTGCGGTCACCAGTAAAAAAATGCCGATCATCACGGCCACCACCGCCCACCAACGCGGCGCTTGTTGCTGCTCCATCTGCTGCTCCCTGACTGTCTAAATCCCGGCGAACAAAGCGATACCTAACCACAAAACACTATCTAGCAAAAAAGTACTTAGCAAAAACAGTACCTAGCAAAAACAGTACCTAGCAAAAACAAAGCCCCCGTAGCCAGAGGCTACGAGGGCGGTCTCAGAAACCTAGCTAGCGATTTAAATCGCCGCTTCGGTTTCCGCTGCTTCCGCGGTAAAAGCGGCTTTCTCTTCTTCGCTGATCTCTTTCATCGACAGCTTCACGCGGTTGCGGTTGTCGATATCCAGCACCTTAACGACCACGTCATCGCCTTCGTTCAAGAAGTCGCGCACGTTGTTAACCCGCTCGGCAACGATTTGCGAGATGTGAACCAGGCCATCGGTGCCGGGCATGATGTTAACGAACGCACCGAAGTCAGCAATACGCACGACCTTGCCGTGATACAGCTTGCCGATTTCCGCTTCAGCGGTAATCGCCAGTACGGTGTCGATGGCGCGCTTGGCGGCGGCTTTATCTTCCGCGTAAATACGCACGGTGCCATCGTCGTCGAGATCAATAGAGGCGCCGGTGTCTTCGCAGATTTTGCGAATGGTTGCGCCACCTTTACCGATAACGTCACGGATCTTGTCCGGATCGATTTTGATCGTTGCCATGGACGGCGCGTTGTCGGAGACATCGCTACGGCTCTGGCTGATCACGACATTCATTTGCTCGAGAATACTCAGTCGCGCGGTCAGTGCTTGCTGCAGCGCGAGCTCCATAATCTCTTCGTTGATGCCTTCGATCTTGATGTCCATCTGCAGGGCGGTGACGCCCTCTTCGGAACCGGCAACTTTAAAGTCCATATCGCCAAGGTGATCTTCGTCACCCAGAATATCGGTCAATACCGCAAAACCGTCCGGGTCTTTTACCAAGCCCATGGCAATACCGGCGACCGGTGCTTTTAACGGCACGCCTGCGTCCATCAGGGCCAGCGAAGAGCCACATACAGAGGCCATGGAGCTGGAGCCGTTAGACTCGGTAATTTCAGACACCACACGAATGGTGTAGGGGAAGACGTCTTCTGACGGCAGCATTGCCTGCACACCACGACGCGCTAAGCGGCCATGGCCGATTTCGCGACGCTTCGGGCCACCCATAAAGCCAGCTTCACCCACCGAGTAGGGAGGGAAGTTGTAGTGCAGCATAAAGCGGTCTTTACGCTCACCTTCCAGTGATTCGATTAGCTGTGAATCACGCAGCGTGCCCAACGTTGCCACGGCAATCGCCTGGGTCTCACCACGCGTAAAGATCGCAGAACCGTGAGCTTTCGGCAGCACACCGACTTCGATAGCCAGCGGACGAACGGTTTGATTGTCACGACCGTCAATACGCGGCTCACCTTTTACCACCCGTGAACGCACAACGCGTTTTTCCAGGCTAGCAAAGGCACCTTTGACGTCATCTTTACTGAACTTGTCGTTAACCGGTTCGCCTTCATCGGCTGCCAGTTGTTCAATCGCCTGGTCTTTCAACTCAGCCAATGCATCCTGGCGCTGCATTTTGTCGGTGATGCGGTAAGCATCGCCCACTTTAGCTTCAAACGCATCGGCCATGGCGGCTTTGAGCGCCTGGTTCTCTTCGGCGGCCTGCCACTCCCAGCGCGGCTTGCCCGCTTCAGCAACCAGTTCGTTAATGGCACTGATCGCGACCTGCATTTCCTGGTGACCGAACAGAACGGCTCCCAGCATTTCGTCTTCGAGCAGCTCTTTGGCTTCAGACTCAACCATCAGCACGGCTTTTTCAGTACCGGCGACGACCATGTCGAGCTCAGAGGTGGCCAGTTCTTCAACCGTTGGGTTGAGGAAGTAGCCTTTCTCTTCGTTAAAACCAACGCGGGCTGCGCCAATCGGGCCACTAAACGGCACGCCAGAGATGCTCAGCGCTGCGGAAGTACCCAGCAGTGCGGCAATATCCGGATCGTGGTTACGGTCGGTGGAGAGAACGGTACAGACGACCTGCACTTCGTTCATAAAGCCTTTAGGGAACAGCGGACGGATTGGGCGATCAATCAGACGCGAGGTCAGCGTCTCTTTTTCAGTGGGACGACCTTCGCGCTTGAAGAAGCCGCCAGGAATCTTGCCCACTGCGTAGGTTTTCTCTTGGTAGTGTACCGAGAGAGGGAAAAAGGGTTGGCTCGGGTTTGCCTCTTTGCGAGCGACAACGGTACACAGCACGACGGTGTCATCCATGGTAACCATGACAGCGCCGGTAGCTTGGCGAGCAATACGCCCGGTTTCGAGCGTGACGGTGCTACGACCGTACTGGAACGTTTTCTTTACCGGATTCACAGCGACTTCCTTCAGCATTATCAATATCTACTTGTCTATTCGTTTAGGTCGTTTTGACTCGTTACCATTCTAGGCGCTGGAGCGCGATAGGGCTACCAGTTCCCTACTTGCCGTAAACACGAAACATAAAAAAACGGGCAGCTCACAAGGAGCTGCCCGTTTCTAATCGTTGCCGTTAACGCTTAACGACGCAGACCCAGACGCTGAATCAGGGACTGATAGCGTTCGAAATCTTTACGCTTTAGGTAGTCCAGCAACTTACGACGCTGGTTAACCATGCGGATCAGACCACGACGAGAGTGGTGATCCTGTTTGTTGGTCTTGAAGTGATCCTGCAGGCCATTGATGTTGGCGCTCAGCAGTGCAACCTGCACTTCAGGGGAACCGGTATCGTTATCGCCGCGGCCGTATTCAGTGACGATCTCGGCCTTCTTCTCAGCGGTTAAAGCCATCTGTCTCTCCAGTAAGCAATATGCCTAAAAATGAATGGGTGAGACCACGCATATTTGCAGTCTCAAGCTACTATTTTCTACGTACACGTTTCGACGTGCACGTCGGATCTTGCAATTTTCACGTAGACGGTCGCCTCCTTGCAACGCTGTTTACGAGATAGCGACAGTACTTAACAGTCGCTTAGGTGCCACTTCCTGAGCACCTTTCACTACGCCAAGGCCGATAAACGTCTCGGCGTAATAAAGTCGGGCTACTTCGTCCGCGGCTAATGCGCCGGTTTCGAGAGCAGCGGGCTGACCATGGGCCAAACGAGAATGGGCGGTGTCGTCTACCGTCAGTAACGGTAAATGATCCACCAACACATCCACGGGCATGAGCTCAGCTTCCAGTGCCGCTTGGTCGGCCAATGCTTCCAAGGCCTCTAGCGTCCACATCGCGTCGGCTAAAAAGGGCCCCGTTTTGAGCCTCCTTAGTTGACTGATGTGCGCACCACAGCCAAGCGCTTGGCCAATATCTTCGGCTAACGTGCGGATGTAAGTGCCTTTACTGCAGCTTACTTCCAGCTCAAAAGCAGTGCCTTCAAACGATAGCAGGCGCGCATCATACACGCTTACGCGCCGGGCTGCACGCTCTACCTGCTTGCCTTCCCGGGCCAGCTCGTAAAGTTTTTTGCCCTGATGCTTGAGAGCCGAATACATCGGCGGCACTTGGTCAATCTCACCGCGAAAACGGGTGAGCACAGCTTCCACGTCATCGACGCTTAGGCTGGGAACCTCATGCTGCTCAATAATCGTGCCTTCCGCATCGCCGGTATCGGTGATCACCCCTAGCTCTACCCGGGTGCGATACACCTTGTCGGCTTCCAGCAAGTGCGATGAAAACTTGGTCGCTTCGCCTAGGCAAATCGGCAATAAGCCGGTTGCCATCGGGTCTAGCGTACCGGTGTGCCCGGCTTTTTGAGCCTGGAACAGCCGACGTACACGCTGCAGCGCATGGTTGCTGGAAACGCCCTTGGGCTTATCCAGCAGCAGTACGCCATTAACGGGCAAACCTCGACGTTGACGCGCCACTAGCGAGTTTCCTCACTTTGCTGGGCGTCGCCGTCTGGGTCACTGTCTTGGCCAGCGTCTTGATAATCGTCATCATCGTTTTGATAGCGTGCACGATCCATCGTCACCGCTTCATCAATCAATGAAGAAAGCTGCTGACCGCGCACCACGCTCTCATCGAAATGAAAACGCAGCTCCGGTACGTGACGTAGCTTGATGCGCTTGGCAATCTGGCTTCTTAGAAAACCAGCAGCACGCTTAAGCACCTGCAGATTCTCTTTAATACGCTCGGGCTCTTGCTCACCCAACAGAGTGACGTAGACGTCGGAGTAGCCAAGGTCACGGCTAACGGTGACACCGCTAACCGTGACCATGCCCAAACGCGGGTCTTTCACTTCTCGTTGGATCAGCACCGCCAGCTCCTTTTGGAGCTGGTCGGCTACCCGGTCGGTACGCTTAAATTCGCGCATGTTTAGCTCCTCGCAACCTTACAGGCTACGCTCGACCTTCACTTGGTCGAAGACTTCGATCTTATCGCCGACTTGGACATCGTTGTAGTTCTTCACGCCGATGCCACACTCCATGCCGTTGCGCACTTCCTGCACATCGTCTTTGAAGCGGCGCAGCGATTCGAGCTCGCCTTCGTAGATCACCACGTCATCACGCAACACGCGGATCTTCTTATTACGATGCACGCTGCCTTCAACCACCATACAGCCGGCGATGGCACCAATCTTCGGCGCACGGAAGACATCACGCACTTCGGCAATACCGACGATTTCTTCTTTCCACTCAGGTGCGAGCATACCGCTCATCGCCTGTTTGACCTCGTCGATCAGCTGGTAAATAACGCTGTAGTAACGCAGATCCAGGCCTTCGCGCTCAACGATCTCGCGGGCAGCGGCGTCAGCACGGACGTTAAAGCCGACTACGATGGCTTCCGACGCAAGCGCCAGGTTGGCATCGGTACCGGTGATACCACCGACACCCGAAGAGACCACGGCGACTTCAACTTCACCGGTGGAGAGCTCTTCCAGGGCGCCTTTGATCGCTTCCAGAGAACCTTGAACGTCGGCTTTGAGGACGATGTTGACCTTGGCCACTTCGTCTTGGCCCATCTGGCTGAACATGTTCTCCAGCTTGGCCTTCTGCTGACGCGCCAGGCGCACTTCGCGGTATTTGCCTTGACGGAAGTTAGCCACTTCGCGGGCTTTCTTCTCGTCTGCAACGACCATAAAGTCATCACCGGCATCCGGCGTACCGCCCAAGCCTTGAATCTCTACCGGCATGGCCGGGCCAACCGCATCGACTTGCTGGGCAAGTTCGTTGGTCAGCGCACGTACACGACCGTAGTGCAGGCCAGCCAGGACGATATCGCCCTTTTTCAGCGTACCGTTCTGAACCAGTACGGTAGCGACTGGACCACGACCTTTATCAAGGCGCGATTCAACCACCACGCCTTTACCCGGCGCAGAAGGAACGGCTTTAAGCTCAAGCACTTCAGAGACCAGTTGGATGGCTTCCAACAGTTCTTCAATACCTTCACCGGTCTTGGCGGAAACGTGAACAAACTGAGTATCACCGCCCCACTCTTCGGAGATCACGCCGTGCTGCGAAAGCTCATTCTTGATGCGATCAAGATCGATACCATCTTTATCGATCTTGTTGACCGCTACCACCATGGGCACTTCAGCGGCTTTGGAGTGTTCAATCGCCTCAATCGTCTGAGGCATCACGCCATCGTCGGCAGCCACAACCAGAATAACCACATCTGTCGCCTTGGCACCACGGGCACGCATGGCGGTAAACGCCGCGTGGCCTGGGGTATCCAGGAAGGTCACGCCACCGTGGTTATCTTCCACGTGGTAGGCACCGATATGCTGGGTAATACCACCGGCTTCACCGGTCGCCACTTTCGCTTTACGGATGTAATCCAGCAGCGAGGTTTTACCGTGGTCAACGTGGCCCATCACCGTAACAACGGGTGAACGCGTGATCTCTTCGCCTTCATAGGAGATGCCTTCGAGCATTTCCGTTTCCAGCGCGTCATCTTTAACCAGCTTCGGTGTATGGCCCATCTCTTCCACCACGATCGCAGCCGTATCCTGATCGATGGTTTGGTTGATGGTAACCGCCGCGCCCATGTTAAACATGGCCTTGATCACTTCATTGGCCTTGATCGACATCTTATCGGCCAATTCTGCCACGCTGATCGATTCAGGGATCGATACTTCACGCACGATCGGCTGAGTCGGCTTCTGGAAAGCGTGCTTGCCATTGCCGGTCTGGTTGCCACCACGGCGACCACCGCGACGCTGTTCGGCACGTTTTACCTTCTTACCGCCGCCGCGCTTGCGCTCTTCGCGATCACCACGATCTTCATCGTCACGGCGACCTTTGTTCTTCGCCGCCGTCTTCTTGGGCGGAGCGGTACGACGGTCAGTGCGGCCCTCTTTCGGCGGCGCTGGCGGCATATCGTCACCGGACGGCGTATCGTCGATTTCAAGATTCGGCACAGGAATGTCTGGCGTAGCCGGTGCTTTGGCTGCCGCAGGCGCTTTCGGCTTGGCTTTAGACTCTTTATTGCTACGCGCCGTGTTACTTTGCGCCGTCGCTTCAGCTTCTTTATTGCTACGCGCGGTGGCTTCCGCTACCTGTGCAGCGCGGGCTTTCTTAGCAGCGGCTTTTTCTTCGGCTTCACGCGCATCAGACACTTTGCGCTCAGCTTCGGCTTCCGCCATATCGCCCACTAGCTGGCGCGGGCCAGTATAGCTAGGCTCCGGCGCTTTCGGCTTCTCATCTTCAGCGCTTTTGACGTAGGTCTTTTTCTTACGTACCTGCACTTCAATGGTTTTGCCGCGCTCGCCGGTATTGATACGGCTACGGGTTTTGCGCGTCAGCGTGATGCGGTTTTTGCCCGCTTCAGGGGTGTCGCTACCGCCGTGGCTCTTCTTCAAGAAACTCAGTAGCTTCTGCTTATCTTCTTCAGACACAGCATCGCTTTCAGAAGCGTGCTTCAAACCCGCTTCTTTCATTTGCTCTAGTAGGCGAGGCACATCACGGCCCACCTTTCCTGCGAAATCTTTAACTGTCATATCTGACATATTGACCCTCCTCAGCCCGTGACCTGTTTACTGTGTGTTCGAATCCGATGCGTCATCGACTTCAAACCAGGGCGCACGGGCAGTCATGATCAGTGCCGCTGCGCGCGCTTCGTCCAACTCCTCGATATCGACCAGATCGTCGACAGACTGCTCGGCGAGATCTTCCATGGTAACGATGCCGCGACTGGCCAGAATGAAGGCCAGGTGGCGCTCCATGCCATCCATCTCCAGCAGATCTGCTGCTGGCTGGGCACCGTCTAGCGCTTCTTCCGTGGCAATTGCCATCGTCAGCAGCTCGTCTTTCGCACGTGCACGAAGCGCTTCGACTAAATCTTCATCGAACTCTTCGATTTCGAGCATCTCTTCCATCGGCACGTAGGCGACTTCTTCCAGGGTAGTGAACCCCTCATCCACCAACAGGCGAGCGACATCTTCATCCACATCGAGGTGCTGGATAAAAGAGTCCACCAGGCTATCAATCTCTTGATCGCGCTTAGACTCCGCTTCCTCTTCGGTCATGACATTAATGCGCCAGCCGGTAAGTTCAGAAGCCAAACGCACGTTCTGACCGCTCCGACCAATCGCCTGAGCAAGGTTATCCTGCGCCACGGCCACGTCCATTGCGTGGGCGTCCTCGTCCACAAGGATAGACCCAACATCGGCAGGTGCCATGGCGTTAATCACCAATTGGGCGGGATTGTCATCCCACAGCACGATATCAACACGTTCGTTTTGCAGCTCCGAAGAGACCGCTTGAACGCGCGAACCGCGCATACCCACACAGGCACCGACCGGGTCGATGCGGCGATCATTGGTTTTTACCGCAATTTTGGCCCGTGAGCCGGGGTCACGCGCAGCACCTTTGATCTCAATCAACTGCTCTGCGATCTCTGGCACTTCAATTTTGAACAGCTCGATGATCAGCTCGGGGCACGTCCGCGATAGCTGAAGCTGGGCACCGCGTGCATCGGGATCCACTTTGACCAACAGGGCGCGCACCCGCTCGTTCATGCGGTAACGCTCGCCGTGAATCATTTCATTGCGCGGCAAAAACGCCTCAGCATTTTCGCCCAAATCAATGATCAGGCCATCACGTGTGGTCTTTTTAACGATGCCCGCAACCAGTTCACCTTCGCGATCGGCATATTGGCGCACGACTTCGGCCCGCTCGGCTTCGCGTACTTTCTGTACGATCACCTGTTTGGCGGTTTGTGCAGCAATACGACCAAACGACGCATTTTCGATGCTTTTTTCGACCACATCGCCTAATTTCAGCGGCGGATCGCGCTGCTCGGCGATGCTCTCTTTAATTTCATAATCTGGCGTTTCGAATTCGTCATCTTCCACAACGGTCCAGGTGCGGAAGGTTTCGTATTCACCAGTGCGGCGGTCAATATGCACGCGCACATTGGCTTCTTCTCTTTCAAAACGCTTGCGTGACGCGCTCGCAAGAGCGGCTTCTACCGCCTCGAAGATGACATCACGTGGGACGCCCTTCTCATTGGAGATCGCGTCAACGACCATTAAAATTTCTTTACTCATGCGTATGCCTCGCCAGAAAACCTATCCTTATGTGCATCACCCCGGCAGCCTGCCGGCAGCGCCGCCACCCGGTCAATCGTCGAACTGCGGTACAATGTGAGCAGAATCAATACTCTCAATTGGAAAGCAGTACTCTTCGCCATCCAGTTGTAGCAGTACTTCATCCCCCTCAACACCGACCAAAAGCCCTTGATACTTGCGCCGCCCGTCAAAGGCAGTGCGCAGTTTCAGCGCGACGTGATGACCTTGAAAGCGGGTAAACTGATCCAGGGAATACAAGGGACGTGCCATGCCTGGCGAGGAGACTTCCAACCGGTACTCACCGGGAATGGGGTCTTCTACATCCATAACGGCACTGACTTGGCGGCTAATATCTGCGCAGTCTTCCACGCTGACACCACTCTCGCGCTCGATATAGATCACCAGCCGCGAATTTTTGCCCTGGGAAAGATGGTCGATGCCCCATAGCTCAAAGCCCATGGCAGCAACAACAGGTTCGATCAGCGCGTGAAGCGCAGCGTGTTTAGTGGCCACAGACAAAGCTCCTATAGCCGTTGCATCAGGCACCTGGCCAGGAGTTATTAGAAAAGCTAGGTGGCTGATTGGCGTTACTCGGGAATGTGTCTCCGGTTTTCCGGACGACATCCGCTATTAAGATATTCGTGCTAACGATATTCTGGCTAACAAAGCGGGGGCGCCAATAAAACAGCGACCAGGCGCGCTTGCTAGCCAAAAGCTGCTAACAAAAAGCCCCTTCACTGGAAGGGGCTTTTTGAAAGAAACCTTGTGTACCATTTCTTAAGTACTACTTCCAGTACCGTCTTAGCAACATGTAACAGGCTGTACCTGAAATGACCGTTATTTCCAATACGTCTTAAAAATAACAATCTAGAACATGCTACTAGAAAATGGTAGCGGGGACCGGATTTGAACCGATGACCTTCGGGTTATGAGCCCGACGAGCTACCAGACTGCTCCACCCCGCATCAATCTAGGTCGACGATAATAGACACTAAAGCCACTTACGTCAAGAACTACTTGCTTCAAGAACCACTTACTTAAAGCTGTCTTTTTCGCCTCAGGTGCCAATGGGCATTCTGGTAACAAAAGAAACGTTCTGGGAAGCTGGCGTGCCAGCAAAACAGATGGTGCCGAAGGCGGGACTTGAACCCGCACGACCATACGGTCACTACCCCCTCAAGATAGCGTGTCTACCAATTCCACCACTTCGGCATCAGGGGAGGCTAAAAAACAGCAGCTGCTTACTCGCTGCTTTCCTCTAGCACTGGCGCGGTATTATCCACGTCCGCAGGCCTGTCGTCAAGCGTCGGGACGCTTTGCTGCTGCTCGATCAAGCGCGAATCGGGAATACCTGCTTCCGGTGCCTGGCCCGCCTGGGTGGCAAAGTAAGCTAGCGCCATTGAGGTGACGAAGAAACCCGCCGCCAAAATAGCCGTTGTGCGCGACAGGAAGTTACCACTGCCCCGCGAACCAAATACCGTTTGTGATGCACCGCCTCCGAAAGCGGCACCGGCTTCGGCACCTTTACCCTGCTGAAGCAGAATGAGTACCACCAGGGCGACCGCAATCACCACATGAATCATAAGAATTGCAACTTGCATGGCGTTATCCTGCTGACTGACAAATGGCATAAAAATCATCGATCTTGAGTGAGGCTCCGCCCACTAGACCGCCGTCGATATCTGGCTGAGCAAGCAGCTCAGCCGCATTGCTTGCGTTCATACTGCCGCCGTAAAGCAAACGCAGTTGCTCGGCGAGGCCCTTATCGAAACCCGCCTGGTAGGCACGGATGCCTGCCATAACGTCCTGGGCTTGCTCAGGCGTTGCCGTGCGCCCAGTGCCAATGGCCCAAACAGGCTCATAGGCAATCACGACCTGCTTACGCTGGTCGGGCTCTAAGCGGGACATTACATAGCCCACTTGACGAAGCACCACATCCATCGTGCGCCCTGCGTCGCGCTCCTCCAGGGACTCACCCACACAGAGGATCGGCGTGATATCCACGCTCAATGCTGCTAGCAGGCGTGCAAAGATCTGTTCATCGCTCTCTTTGTAGAGCTGACGTCGTTCAGAGTGCCCCACCAATACGTAAGAGACCGCAAACTCTTTTAGCATGCGACCACTTACTTCGCCGGTATGCGCCCCAGAGTGAATAGGGTTCAACGTTTGCGCGCCCAATGAAAGCACCGTACCTTCAAACGCGTGGCGCGCCGCATCCAAATAGGGGAACGGCGGAATGATAACGACATCCACGCTCGTTGGCGATACGGCGGCGGAGAAGGCCTGGCCGAATTCATTGATTAACGCCACGGAACCGTTCATTTTCCAGTTACCGGCGATTAAAGGCGTACGCATCGACTCTCCTCACTCAAGGTGGAGCGAAATGGTATAGGAGCGGCCTTGTCAAGACAACCGCTGTTATAACCACAAGCTGGGTTTACCAAACCAGTTTACCGAACCGGTTAGCTGAACACATTTAATTAAGTAGCGCCTGAACCTGATCGGCCAAGCTATGCGCCAATTGATCGACATCTAAATGGGCACGTCCTTCCACCATTACTCGAATAAGCGGCTCAGTACCTGAGGGACGTAGCAACACTCGCCCCTCATCACCTAACTCATGCTCTAACGCAGCCACTGCCTGCTGAAGCGGCGCAGATGCCATCACCTCTTTGGCGCTGGCATGAGCGGGCAAACGTACATTAACCAGCGCCTGGGGCACTTTCTCCAACTCTTTTAACAGTGTCGGGAGGCTTTTTTGCTCGCGCATCATCAGCGCCAATACCTGCAACGCGGAGACAATGCCGTCGCCGGTGGTCTGCACGTGGGCGCACACAATATGCCCCGACGACTCACCGCCCAGCTCCCAACCATTGGCGGCCATACGCTCCATCACAAAGCGGTCACCCACCTTTGCGCGCTCAAAGGGGATTCCCAGCTTATCCAGCGCCATCGACAGGCCAAAGTTTGACATCAGGGTGCCCACCACGCCGCCTTGAAGCAAGCCACGCTCGTGGCGATCTCGGGCAATCAGATAGAGAATATCGTCGCCGTCGACTTCCCGCCCGTCGCCATCTACCAGCAGCACGCGGTCGCCATCGCCATCAAAGGCGATCCCCAAATCCGCATTTTGCTGAATAACGGCAGCGCGTAGAGCCGCGGGGTGCGTTGAGCCCACCTGCTGGTTAATGTTTAACCCGTCAGGCGCAGAGCCAATGGTGGTGACATCAGCCCCCAGCTCGCGGAACACATTGGGTGCGATATGGTAAGTGGCACCGTGAGCACAGTCTAAGACGATTTTAAGGCCGTGCAGGCTAAGCCGGTCAGGCAAGGTCGATTTACAGAACTCGATGTAACGGCCTGCGGCGTCGTCGATACGCGTTGCCTTACCCAGCTGCGCGGCCTCGGCCGTGGTCAGCGGCGCTTCCAGCATCGCTTCGATACGATCTTCCGTGTCATCGGGAAGCTTCTTGCCCTCAGCGGAGAAGAACTTGATGCCGTTATCATCAAAGGGGTTGTGCGATGCCGAAATGACGATGCCTGCATCGGCACGGAAGGTGCGCGTTAAATAGGCAATACCCGGCGTGGGCATTGGCCCCAGCAGTGATACATCGACACCCGCTGCCGAGAGCCCCGCCTCTAGGGCGGATTCAAACATATAGCCAGAGATCCGGGTATCTTTGCCGATCAGTACCCGCGTTCGACCTTTATCACGGCGCAGCACCTGACCCGCCGCCCAGCCCAGCTTGAGCATAAAATCAGCGGTAATCGGTGATTTACCCACCGTGCCGCGAATACCATCCGTCCCAAAATAGCGCCTTGTCATGCGTCAAACTCCTTATTTAGCGGCGGCTCGCAGCCTTCTTGTAGTACCGCCCACGCCATATTGACTGCATCGACCGTTGCAGCCACGTCATGCACGCGCAAAATATTTGCCCCTCGCTCAACCGCCATGGCAGCGAGCGCCAAACCACCGGAGAGACGCTCCTCCACTGGTCGACCCAACACTTTTCCAATCATACTTTTGCGTGACATACCCACTAGCAGCGGGAGCTCCAGCGATTGCAGAGACTCCATGTATTTGAGTAAGCGTAGATTGTGTTCGACGGTTTTGCCGAAGCCAAAACCAGGGTCAACCAATAGACGATTGCGGCGCAGACCGGCCGCCTCGCACTCAGCAATCCGACGGGCCAAATAATCCGCCACCTCTTCTTCAATCGGGCGCTGATAAGTGGGCGACTGCTGCATATCCTGCGGCTCGCCCTGGCGGTGCATCAAACAGACGGGCAGCCCGCTACCCACCGCGGCCAGCAGGGCTCCCTCGCGCTCTAACGCACGCACATCATTAATCATACCAGCGCCCAGTTCGCTCGCCTCGCGTATAACCGTCGGGCAACTGGTATCCACCGACACCAACGCATCCAGCTCGCGTACCAGGACTTCCACCACTGGCGCCACCCGGTCTAGCTCCTCCTGGGGGCTGACGGGGGTAGCCCCAGGGCGGGTCGATTCGCCGCCCACATCTATCATCGCCGCCCCTTCGGCCAGCATCCGCTCAGCGTGGCGCAAAGCGTCATCCAATGCCACGTGCTGGCCACCGTCAGAAAAAGAGTCCGGGGTCACATTAAGAATACCCATTACCCTGGGAAAGGAGAGATCCAACAGATGGCGCCCGCAACGCAGTTGGAGAGCATTTTCTGCGTTTCGTGAAGAGGACGTGTCCAGAATTGATTTCATGCTGCAGCCTGATCAAGAAATGAAACATTGCTGTTATGTATACAGCATATCAAAAAAGGCGCCCCATGACGGGGCGCCTTTGGCTCATACGGCAGTGCTGGCTTATGAGCCTGCAGGGCCACCTAGCGGGTCTGAGGGACGGCGACGCGGCCCGTCGTCATCTTCTTCACTGTCACCACCGGACGCATCGCCTCCAGAAGCGTTTGAAGAAGCATCGTCTTCAGCCTTCGCTTGCGGCTTGTCATCGTTGACAGGCGTACCGCCACCGGATGAGTCACCGTCATCCCAACCTTCCGGCGGGCGCGGCTCACGACCTTCCATGATGTCCTTCAACTGCGTGGCATCAATGGTCTCGTACTTCATCAAGGCCTCGGCCATGGCGTCCAGCTTATCGCGATTATCGGTCAGGATTTGGCGTGCCTGCTCGTAGCAACCGTCGATGATTTTGCGGACTTCCTTATCAAGGCGCGTGGTGGTGTCACCAGACTTCATCTTGCCACCACCCTGACCCGGGCCACCGAGGAACTGATGCGACTCATCCTCGTCGTACATGATCGGGCCCATTTCGTCCGACAAGCCCCACTTGGCAACCATGTTATGGGCCAGCTCAGTAGCACGCTTGATGTCGTTTGAGGCGCCGGTCGTTACACCATTCGGGCCTAACGTCATTTCTTCGGCAATACGGCCACCAAACAGCGAGCAGATCTGCCCCAGAATTTGCTGACGGGAGAGGCTGTAGCGATCCTCTTCCGGCAGGAACATGGTGACACCCAGCGCACGGCCACGGGGAATAATCGTTACCTTATAGACCGGATCATGGGAAGGCACGACCAGACCGATAATGGCGTGACCCGACTCATGGTAAGCGGTATTGAGCTTCTCTTTGTCGGTCATGACCATCGATTTGCGCTCAGCGCCCATCATGATCTTGTCCTTCGCGAGTTCAAGCTCTTCCATGCTGACCAGGCGCTTATTACGGCGCGCGGCAAACAGAGCGGCTTCGTTGACCAGGTTGGCCAAATCCGCACCAGAGAAACCAGGCGTACCACGTGCGATCAGCTGCGGTTTTACGTCATCACCCAGCGGCACTTTACGTAGGTGAACGCCCAGAATATGCTCACGGCCACGGATATCCGGCAAGCCGACCGTTACCTGACGGTCAAAGCGGCCTGGGCGCATTAACGCAGGGTCAAGTACGTCAGGACGGTTGGTCGCAGCAATAACGATGATGCCTTCGTTGGCTTCAAAGCCATCCATCTCGACCAGAAGTTGATTCAACGTCTGCTCGCGCTCGTCGTTACCGCCACCCATACCGGTGCCACGTGAACGGCCCACGGCGTCAATCTCATCGATAAAGATAATGCACGGCGCCTGCTTTTTGGCCTGCTCGAACATGTCGCGCACACGCGATGCACCGACACCGACAAACATTTCAACGAAGTCAGAACCCGAAATAGAGAAGAACGGCACTTTGGCTTCGCCCGCAATGGACTTCGCCAGCAGCGTTTTACCGGTACCCGGGGGCCCTACCATCAGCACGCCGCGGGGAATCATACCGCCCAGGCGCTGGAATTTGGTTGGGTCACGCAGGAAGTCGACCAGCTCTTCTACTTCTTCCTTGGCTTCATCACAGCCTGCCACATCGGCAAAGGTGGTTTTGATCTGATCTTGAGAGAGCAGTTTGGCCTTCGATTTACCAAAGCTCATCGGGCCGCCTTTACCGCCACCGGCTCCGCCCTGCATTTGGCGCATGAAGAACATAAAGATGCCCAAAATCAGCAGAATCGGGAAGCTGGCGATCAGTAGCCGAGTCCAGATACTTTGCTGCTCTGGCTCTTTGCCCACCACCGTCACATTGTTGCTCAACAGGTCGTCCATCAGCTTTGGATCTTCCGCCGCTGGGCGGATGGTCTGGAACTGAGTGCCGTCCGTGCGCTCACCGCTGATGGTGTAACCATCAATCGTTACGCTACGTACCTGCTGATTTTGCACCTGCTGCACAAACTGGGAATAGTTTGTGTTTTGCGGTGCGCTTTCCGTACTGAAATTATTGAACACTGTCAGTAGGACGGCCGCGATGACCAACCACAGAATCAGGTTCTTCGCCATATCATTCAAGGGGCTACCCTCATTACAAGAATCCGTCAGTTAAACCCTGGTGCTTCATAAAGTCTTTTACCAATAAGCTTAGTAATACGACATTACATCAGCATCAAGCGTTCAACCATTGCCAAAGCGTCTTATGCCTCGGGCCATCTGTGTCACGCGCACTTATGGCGACTAATGTGACACACGTTGCGCTTGCCTGTCTGGCAATCGCGCTGATAAATCTTGGCTATGAACCACACGGGCAGCCTCTCATGTTAAGGAGAGTCACCCGCGAAACCCTTCGGCCAGAAAATAGACTTCACGGGAACGCGCCCGGGAGGCGTCTGGCTTACGGGTTACTACCTTGTTAAAGCTGCCGCGCAATTCTTTCAAATAGGCGTCAAACCCTTCCCCCTGGAATACTTTAGCTAAAAACCGGCCACCAGGTGACAACGTTTCGCGGGCAAGTTCTAACGCTAGCTCCACTAAATACATCGCCTGGGGCTGATCAATCGCCGCCATACCACTCATATTGGGGGCCATATCCGACATCACAAGGTCTACACGGCGATTATCCAGGCATTTTAGTATCGCCTCCAGCACCGCCTCTTCAGTGAAATCACCTTGGATAAAATCCACCCCGGCCAGTGCATCCATCTCCAGAATATCAGAGGCAATCACCACACCTTCAGGCCCTACCCTTTCCGCTGCAATTTGACTCCACCCGCCGGGGGCGGCGCCCAGATCAATCACCGTCATACCGGGACGCAGCAGTTTATCTTTTTCATCCAACTCAATCAGCTTATAGCTGGCACGGGAACGGTAGCCATCTTGCCAGCTCTGCTTCACGTACTGGTCGTCAAAATGCTCCTTCTTCCAGTTATTGCTGGTCTTGCTAACGGAATGTTTTCGGTTCGGGGGCTTTTGCTGCATGTGGGAATCTAACACTGGAATAAGAGATGGGCGCATTCACGCGATCACTTTCACTCGGTGACGTTTCACCGTAAGATGGAGCGTTAAGCGCTAACCGGGATACCGCAAGATACCATGAGCTTGTCACAGGCACAAAAGAAAGCATTTCGTAGCATTGGCCACCATCTTAACCCAGTGGTCACCGTTTCTGAGAACGGCGTCTCCGAAAATTTGCTCGCAGAACTCAACCGCGCACTCACTGATCACGAACTGATCAAAGTGAAACTTGCCCTTCCTGAGAGGGATGATCGTGCTGCCATGATAGCCGAACTGATCGCCAACAGCCGTGCCGACTTGGTGCAAACCATTGGCAAAATGGCGCTGCTCTATCGCAGAAATCCGCAGGTGAACCCGAAGCTTTCTAACGTTACCCGCTTTGAGAACCACCACGGCCGCCATTAAGCGTTAAATTCAACGCGTGCAATAGAGTGTCGCCGTACGAAAGCGCCCCTTCAACCGACTCCAGAGTCAATCGAAGGGGCGTTTTTTGTCATACGTGTTCGACGCTACCTACTTCGTACTCCACGTCACCGCCAGGTGTTTTGACCACCACGACATCACCCTCTTCTTTGCCGATCAGGGCACGGGCAATCGGTGAAGTAACCGAGATACGGCCAGACTTAATGTCCGCCTCATCTTCGCCGACGATACGGTAAGTGACTTCCGCATCAGTATCCAGATTCATTAGCGATACGGTAACGCCGAAAATCACTTTGCCGGTTTTGGGCAGCTTGGTGACATCAATCACTTGAGCGACGGAGAGCTTACTTTCGATCTCCTGAATTCGCCCTTCGATAAACCCCTGCTGCTCGCGAGCGGCGTGATACTCGGCGTTCTCTTTAAGATCACCGTGTTCACGTGCCTCGGCGATGGCCGCGATCACCTGCGGACGAGCTTCGCTTTTAAGGTGGTCGAGCTCTTCACGAAGGCTTCTTTCTCCCGCAACTGTCATCGGGACCTTGTTCATTGACTTGCTCCTGCATGCAGATCCTGAAGGCGCCGCACCGTAATCTCCCTACCGTACTCAAGCGCCATGCAAACAGCATTAGCGCCCGCCAAGGTGGTCGCATAGGGCACCTTGCGCGAGAGAGCAGTACGGCGAATGACCGAAGAGTCGTTAATAGCCTGACGACCTTCAGTAGTGTTCACAATGTAGGCGATTTCGTCGTTCTTAAGCAGATCGACGATATGGGGACGGCCTTCGTAGACTTTATTGACGTGTTCCACGGCAAGCCCGGCAGCTTCCAAAGCAGCCGCTGTTCCCCGTGTAGCACATAGCGTAAAGCCTAATGCTAACAGAGAACGCCCCACTTCGATAATCCCCGCCTTGTCCGGTTCGCGCACGGAAAGGAATGCCTTACGCTCACCGGTAAGCCCAGGAATGGCCTCACCTGCCCCCAGTTGCGCCTTGAAGAAGGCTTCTGCAAAGGTGTCGCCAGAGCCCATCACTTCACCGGTGGACTTCATTTCCGGCGACAGAATCGGGTCGACACCGGGGAATTTATTGAACGGGAAGACCGCCTCTTTAACACTATAGAAGTGCGGTACGATTTCCTGCTCAAAGCCCTGCTCAGCCAGGGTTTTACCGGCCATGCAGCGCGCTGCGATCTGCGCCAGCGAGGTGCCAATGCACTTGGACACAAAGGGCACCGTACGCGAAGCGCGGGGATTCACCTCGATCACATAGATCTCGCCATCCTGCCAGGCCAACTGCACGTTCATTAAGCCTTTAACGCCCAGCTCAACCGCCATCTGCTTCACCTGATGGCGCATCTCGTCCTGCACATCCGCAGGCAGGGAGTAAGGCGGCAGCGCACAGGCGGAGTCACCGGAGTGAACGCCCGCTTGCTCTACGTGCTGCATGATGCCGCCGATCACCACCTGCTGACCATCCGACACCGCATCGATATCGATCTCGATCGCGGCACTCAAAAAGTGATCCAGCAGCACCGGTGAGTCGTTGGAAACCTTCACCGCGTGGGTCATGTAGTTTTCAAGCTCGGAGGCGTCGTAGACGATCTCCATGGCCCGGCCACCCAGCACGTAGCTAGGGCGTACCACCAACGGGTAGCCAATCGCTTCGGCTTTATCGAAGGCTTCCGCAAAGCTGCGCGCCGTGGCATTGGGCGGCTGCTTCAGACCCAGCTTGTCGATCATCACCTGGAAGCGTTCACGGTCTTCTGCGCGGTCGATGGCGTCCGGCGTGGTACCAATGATCGGCACACCGGCAGCTTCTAGCTCACGGGCCAGTTTGAGCGGCGTTTGACCACCGAACTGAACGATCACACCCACCGGCTTCTCTTTGTCAGCGATCTCCAGCACGTCTTCCAGCGTTACCGGCTCGAAGTAGAGACGATCAGAGGTGTCGTAATCGGTCGAGACGGTTTCCGGGTTACAGTTGACCATGATGGTCTCATAGCCGTCGTCGCGCATGGCGAAGGCGGCATGAACGCAGCAGTAGTCAAACTCGATACCCTGGCCGATCCGGTTAGGGCCACCGCCCAGTACCATGATCTTCTGACGGTCAGAGACATCCGCCTCGCACTCCTCTTCGTAAGTGGAGTACATATAGGCGGTATCAGAGGCGAACTCCGCGGCACAGGTATCAACGCGCTTATAAACCGGGCGAATACCGGCTGCTTGGCGGGTTTGACGGAACTCTTTTTCGCTGACATTCAGCAATTTGGCCAGGCGTGCATCGCCGAAACCTTTGCGCTTGAGCTGATAGAGCTCACGGGCAGAGAAGTCAGCCAGCGTACGTTTGGCGACGGCGTTTTCAGTCAGCACCAAATCTTCCAACTGCACCAGGAACCAAGGGTCGATATTGGTCAGGGCAAAGACGTCATCGACGCTCATGCCGGAACGCATGGCGTCCGCCACGTAGAAAATACGCTCGGCACCGGCGGCCTGCAGCTCGCCCTGGATAATTGCCATGTTGTCCGGCGTGAAATCGGTAATGATCGGATCGAGACCATCGTTACCAGTTTCCAAACCACGCAGGGCTTTCTGCAGCGACTCTTGGAAGGTGCGGCCAATCGCCATCACCTCACCCACCGACTTCATCTGCGTCGTTAGGCGATCATTCGCCTGGGGGAATTTCTCGAAGGTGAAGCGCGGAATTTTGGTGACCACGTAATCGATAGACGGCTCGAACGATGCCGGCGTTTGACCACCGGTAATATCGTTCTGCAGCTCGTCCAGGGTATAGCCAATCGCCAATTTCGCGGCGATTTTAGCAATCGGGAAACCGGTCGCCTTTGAGGCCAGCGCTGAAGAGCGTGACACCCGCGGGTTCATCTCGATAACAACCAAACGGCCGGTTTTGGGATCCATACCAAACTGGACGTTAGAGCCACCGGTCTCTACGCCAATCTCGCGCAGTACCGCGAGGCTGGCGTCACGCATGATCTGATACTCTTTATCGGTCAGCGTTTGCGCCGGTGCCACGGTGATGGAGTCGCCGGTGTGCACACCCATCGGATCAAAGTTCTCAATCGCGCAGACGATGATGCAGTTGTCGTTTTTGTCACGCACAACTTCCATCTCGTACTCTTTCCACCCCAGCAGCGACTCATCGATGAGCAGCTCGTGGTTGTTGGAAAGCTCGAAACCACGGGTACAGATCTCTTCGAACTCTTCCTTGTTGTACGCCACGCCGCCGCCGGAGCCGCCCATGGTGTAGGAAGGGCGAATAATGGTCGGGAAACCCAGTTCAGCCTGAATCTCCCAGGCTTCATCCATGGTGTGGGCGACTTTCGCTTTCGGGCACTCCAAGCCAATGCGCTTCATGGCCTGATCGAACAGATCACGGTCTTCGGCCATGTTAATCGCATCGGCGTTGGCACCGATCATCTCGACGCCGAACTTCTCCAGCACGCCATGCTTTTCAAGCTCGAGGGCGCAGTTCAGCGCCGTCTGACCACCCATGGTCGGCAGAATGGCATCAGGGCGCTCGGCTTCGATGATCTTCTCCACCGCCTGCCAGGTAATCGGCTCGATGTAGGTGGCATCGGCCATGGCCGGGTCAGTCATGATGGTGGCGGGGTTGGAGTTAACCAAAATAACCCGGTAACCCTCCTCGCGCAGCGCTTTACACGCCTGGGCGCCGGAGTAGTCGAATTCGCAGGCCTGGCCGATCACAATCGGGCCAGCGCCAATGATCAAGATACTGTTGATGTCGGTACGCTTAGGCATAACGGTTCCCGCAAAAAATGGTGACGATGAGCGACAAAAGACGGCGATACGGTGATGCTAGGGACGCGTTAACGGCGTGCCTGCATCATAGCCACGAAGCGATCAAACAGCGGCGCCACATCACGCGGGCCGGGACTCGCTTCCGGGTGGCCTTGAAAGCTGAACGCCGGTCGGTCGGTAAGCTCGATTCCCTGCAAGGTGCCGTCGAACAGCGAACGGTGCGTGGCGCGCACTTTAGCGGGCAGGGTCGCTTCATCCGCCGCAAAACCGTGATTCTGACTGGTGATCATCACGGTGCCACTATCCAGATCCTGCACCGGGTGGTTGGCACCGTGGTGGCCGTGGCTCATTTTGACCGTCTTCGCCCCGGCGGCGAGCGCCAGCAGTTGGTGGCCCAGGCAGATACCAAACACCGGAATATTGGTTTCCAGCACGTCCTGAATTGCCTTGATGGCGTAATCGCAGGGCTCCGGGTCACCAGGGCCGTTGGCTAAAAACACGCCATCCGGATTCATCGCCAGCACCTCAGCAGCTGGCGTTTGCGCGGGCACGACTGTCAGGCGGCAGCCGCGAGCGGCCAGCATGCGCAGGATGTTGAATTTCACACCGTAGTCGTACGCCACCACATGGTAGGGGCGCTCGCTTTTGGAAGCATCAGCGTAGCCTTCACCCAGCGTCCACTCACCTTCCGACCACTCGTAGGCTTGTTTGCACGACACCTCTTTGGCCAGATCCATCCCCTTCAGGCCTGGGAAAGCCTTGGCGGCTTCCAGCGCCCGTGTGACCGCCCCGTCGCCTTCCGCATCAGCGCCTGCCAAAATCGCCCCGTTCTGCGCACCTTTATCACGCAAAATACGCGTTAGACGGCGGGTATCGATATCGGCAATACCCAGCACGTTCTGGCTTTTCAGGTAGTCCGACAGCGACTGCTCAGAGCGGAAGCTGCTGGCCATTAGCGGTAAATCGCGAATCACCAAACCTGCTGCGGCAATAGACGCCGACTCAATGTCTTCAGCGTTAATGCCAGTATTGCCGATATGGGGATAGGTGAGGGTAACGATTTGGCGGGTGTAGGAAGGGTCGGTGAGGATTTCTTGATAGCCGGTCATGGCCGTATTGAACACCACCTCACCGCTTGTTAATCCGTCCGCGCCAATGGCAATGCCGTGGAACACGCTGCCATCTTCCAGGGCCAATATTGCGGGTTTGCTCAATGCGGGGTTATTCAAAACAAGATCCTCCCATGCTGGTGGGAGCCTGTGGGGCGCAGGCTCAGCAATTTCTTGATTATCCGCGACGTAACACTATCGCTAATAAAAACTATCACTAGTAAAACTGGGGTCGTAAAAAAGCGGGACGAAGCCGATAAAAAGAATCGGTTTCATCCCGCTTGTTGTTCGATGCCTTTCTGATTTGCTTAGCCTCTAGCGTTACGCTTAACAGCAGCACCGCTTTATAGCAGCAAACCCTGAGGAGGCAGGCTTTGGGTTGACCAACGCAACAAGCGCGCCGTTTAAGATTTCCAGGCCACCCGGCCAAAATTTTTGAAATGTTACAGGAATTCTTGGCCTAAGACTACCCCTTAATGACCGGGCTGTTCTAGCGCTGGCTCTCTGTAAGAATTGGAAAAGGTCGCCTTGCAGTGAATCACCGCCTAAATAGTGTGGTTTTAAATCACCAAACGCTTATTCAGCGCGTATTGACACCCATCACCAAGAAGTCGACCATAGGTACCTGCCATAGGTTTCGTCAAGGAAACTAAAAATGAGTACCCATCTCAGTATCGAAGATGCCGCAGTAATGCTTGGAGTAAGCCCTCAACATACTAGATCCTTATGTCGAAAAAAGGTGCTCCAAGCAGAAAGGATTGGCAACACATGGATTGTCGATTCCAACAGCGTCAAAAATCATAAAATAAAAGCAGAGAACACTGTTGCAGAAGATCATCCGGCCTACCTTGACACATCAGGCGATATGGACGCACCCGTAGCACTGAGCTTTTTTTCAGGCGCTATGGGGCTTGACCTGGGCATCGAAAAAGCAGGATTCGATATTCGTCTAGCTTGTGAATTCGATAAATACTGCCGCCAAACGATTCTGCTTAATCGTCCCAATACAGCCTTGCTTGGCGATATTAACGAATACTCAGCCGCACAAATTTTAGCAGCGGCGCAGCTAGAGGCAGAGAGTGTCGACTTGATGGTCGGCGGCCCGCCCTGCCAAGCGTTTAGCACCGCGGGCAAACGAAAGGCATTCAATGATGATCGCGGCAACGCCTTTCTAAAGTTTATCGACCTGGCCATCGAAATACGGCCGCGTTTTCTGGTCATTGAGAACGTGCGTGGACTGCTCTCATGCCCGATGGATCACAGGCCACATAACCAACGCGGCCCTGGTTTCCCCGACCTCTCGCTGGACGAGATGAAAGGCGGGGCGCTTAATTTTGTGTTGTGCCTATTAAAAAAAGCCGGTTACTCATGCACATTCAATCTATATAACTCGGCGAATTTTGGCACCCCGCAAACCCGCGAAAGAGTCATCATCGTTTGCTCACGAGATGGCGGCGCGGCGCCCTTTTTACAGCCAACCCACTCAGAGCACGGAAGCCATGGGCTACCTAAGTGGAAAACCTTTATAGAAGCAGTCGCTGGCCTGCAAAGCCACACTCACCTTAACTTTCCAGAAAAACGCTTGAAATATTATCGACAGCTGAAGGCCGGACAGAATTGGCGCGCGCTACCCCCTGCCATGCAGCAAGAAGCCTTAGGAAAGTCTTATTTTTCCGGTGGCGGCAAAACAGGCTTTTTGAGACGCCTAAGCTGGGATAAACCATCTCCCACCCTGGTTACCCACCCTGCCATGCCTGCCACAGACCTTGCTCATCCAGAAGAAGACCGGCCCTTATCCATAGAAGAATACAAAAGAATCCAAGAATTCCCCGATAGCTGGCAATTAGCGGGGCCGTTAGTGCAGCAATATAAACAAGTGGGCAACGCCGTACCTGCCAGCTTAGGTTACGCGGTAGGCAAACTGATAAAAGATCTTCTCGAAGACAAAGCCATCTCACCACCTGTAGACTTTAAGTTTTCGAGGTATCGAGAAACTTCCCATCACGAGTGGAGCCACGCCTTCAAACAGCAGCAAAAAGCTCCTCAGCCCACCCTGTCCTTGTTTTAAATTAGCAGAGGGGCTTTCGCCCCTTGTCTAACCTGCTAAAGAGGAATTTAATTTTATCAACCGCGCCCAGTCGATAGCACCGTTTTCCATACAAAATTCAGCAATGAATTCCTGAGTGAATTTGTTAACCATACGCCCGTAAGACTCTTGAAACTCATCATTACGTTCCCGGGACTTACTGCCAAGAGGCTCAATCAACTCAACGTATAATTCAGGATCACCAGATATAAACTCCCAAAACCGTTGTCCGCAATACTTAAAATAATCCCCCTTATCAGGGTTATTATCCCTTCCGTAGCAGCAACCATTGACAGCAACAATATTCAAGCCCGACTGACTGGTTCTTAATGTTTTCTGTGCCGTCTTAAAATTCGTTTTCATCTGACCGATTTGAGAACTATTTCCCCAATTAGGGCCTGACTTGATCGCAACAATATGGCGACGACCGTCATGATCAAATTCGAGGTCTACACCGGCAATACCCGATTTCCACCCACCATATGTCTGCCCATTAATGAAAATAGCTAACCCCTCAAGCCAATCACCAAATAGGGTTTCTTCATTCGATGAAATATGGGCTTCAAGTATCCCCCGAACGATTTGCTCAGCAGTTTGAACGTTTTTTGCTTTAAATAAATAAGGATTTTTCCGCTTCAAAACGTCTTTAAGCTTGAGGCTAGCCAGACGATCAATTCGTTTTTGATGGAATATCCCAATATTTTCAGACACATATTCTGTAACGTCATCCAGACATAAAGGCTTCATCACCTCACTCCAGTGAATAATTTTAGATAAGCCCCAACACATCCTGCATATCGTAACGGCCGTTCTCTTTACCCGCGACCCAGCGCGCAGCGCGTACAGCACCTTTGGCAAAGGTCATGCGGCTGGAGGCTTTATGGGTGATTTCGATGCGCTCGCCTTCGGTGGCAAACATCACCGTGTGTTCGCCGACGATATCCCCCGCACGCACGGTGGCAAAACCGATCTCTTTATCGCTGCGCGGACCGCACTGCCCGACTCGCTCAAACACGCCGTGCTCTTTAAGGTTACGCCCCAGGCTGTCGGCAATTACTTCGCCCATTTTGATCGCGGTGCCGGAAGGCGCATCAACCTTATGGCGGTGGTGAGACTCGATCACTTCAATATCGTAGCCTTCATCGCCCAGCGCTTTGGCAGCGGTTTCGAGCAGTTTCAGGGTCAAATTAACCCCGACGCTCATATTGGGCGCGAACACCATGGCTACCTTGTCGCGGTAGCTATCGAGCTGAGCCAACTCATCATCGCTCATGCCAGTAGTACCAATCACGATACGTTTGCCGTGCTCTGCGCAGAACGCCAGATTACCAAGCGTGACCTGAGGGGCCGTGAAGTCGATCAGCACATCAAATTCATCGACAATCGACGTGAGCGAATCGACCGCGACAACACCGCGCTTCCCGACACCCGCAAGCTCGCCAATATCAGCGCCCGCCAAGGAGCTACCTGGCTCCACGATCCCGCCGGCTAGTGTCGCCTCAGCATCTTGCTCTACAGCATCTACCAACGTACGGCCCATGCGGCCAGCCACGCCTACAATGGCAATTCGGGTCATGCGAACTCCTGAGCTCTAGGTTTCAGTGCGTAAGACTTATGTTTCAAAATCAGCGCGATTATAGCAGACCCATCGATGCCTTCGACGCTCTCCGTTTATGGCTGACCAGTCGTTATCTAGTTCTCCCACACAATCGCCAACTCTTCATCACCGGCCATACGCATTAGGTGGCGCTCGACGACCCCCTCCAACTCATCCAGATGCTCCTCTTCAAGGGTTTCGAGGGCCACCACCAGTTTATCGGCCTCAGCAACCATTAAGCAGGTGCCAGTGGCAAACGTAATGGTGGCCTGCTGATCGCTTTGCTCGACCTCCAGCTTATGCGCCCAGTGTTTACAGAGCCGATTAATTAAACGCTCGGCGGAAGGCGTGGCAACTTCGACTCGAGATAAAGGCATAGCGGCCTCTCCAAAAAATGTAAGTACTTACAAACCAAGTAATCCTTCAACAATGTCTTGCCGTTAGAGCCAAATATGTGAAGCCATCACCGTAGGATAAATGCTCAGTGTAAAGCGTAGCATGTTGACCATTAAGCGCGGCACCCCAATAATGCCGCCCAAACGCTAATCAGTTACAATAGCAATTGCATCTCTGTGCTATCACCGTTAATGCGCATCAGCGATGCCGCCCTGTTAACCAATATCGACCAACGAGTTAAAAAATGCTCAATTCTCCGCGCTTAAAAATCCTGCTTGGTACGCTTATCACGTTTGCTTGCGGCGCCACTGCTATGGCTGACGCTATCACCGTCACCGATGTCGCTGGCCGCGAAATCACTCTGGATGGCCCTGCCGAGCGGGTTATTTTAGGCGAAGGGCGGCAAATTTATCTGCTCGGTTTACTCGAACCTGAAGCTCCTTTTGCCCACGTGGTCGGTTGGCGCGAAGACTTTTCTCAGGCGGATCCCGACAACTATGCCCGTTACGCCGAACGCTTCCCAGAGATTGAAGCGATCCCCACCTTTGGCGGCTTTAAAGACGGCACTTTTGACGTAGAGCAGGCCGCTTCGCTTAATCCTGACGTAGTGCTGATGAACATCGAGGCCAAAGCTGCCACAGAAGACGCCGCCTACGACGACAAGCTGGCACAACTCGGCATTCCCATCGTCTATGTGGATTTTCGCGAAGACCCGATTGAACACACCATTCCCTCCATGCGCATCATCGGCCAGATCATGGACGATGAAGAGGCGGCGGAAGAGTTCATCGAGTTTGCCGAGACACAGTTGGCACGGGTAACCGATGTCATCGCCGAAGCGAACCCAGAGCGCCCCAGCGTGTTTATTGACCGGGCCGGTGGCTACTCCGACGAGTGCTGCATGAGCTTTGGCCCTGCCAACTTTGGCGACTATGTCACCCTGGCTGGCGGTAGCAATATTGCCGATGGCATCATTCCTAACAGTTTCGGCAACCTGAACCCTGAACAGATTATTGCTGCCAACCCTGATCATGTGGTTGTCACCGGCGGCAACTGGGACGCCTACGTGCCGGGTGGCAACTGGGTCGGCGTAGGCCCAGGGTCTGATTTGCAAAGCGCTCGCGCTAAGCTTGAAGCACTGACCGAGCGCACCGCGATGACCGGCATCAAGGCGGTGGAATCAGGTAACTTCCACGCCATTTGGCACCAGTTTTACAATAGCCCCTACTACTTTGTGGCCGTGCAACAGCTAGCCAAATGGCTACACCCAGAGCTATTTGAAGACCTGGATCCCAACGCCACGATGGAAGAACTACACGAGCGCTTCTTACCCATCGACTATGAAACCGGCTACTGGATATCACTCCATGACGACTGATACGAGGATGACGGAAACGGCGGTAACAGAACGCCTTTCACAGGGGCGCGCCTTCTACCATAGCCAGGTTTTCCGCCGCCAAATGATATTGGCGGCACTGGTTCTAGCGCTGTTTTTTAGCCTTTGCGTTGATCTGGCGCTGGGGCCTGCCCGCTATAGTCTGGGTGAAGTGGTCGCAGCGCTATTCACACCAGACAGCGTCAGCCAGCAGGCCCGAGTTATTGTTTGGGAAATCCGCATGCCGGTAGCGCTGATGGCGCTAGTGGTGGGCGCCAGCTTGTCGGTGGCCGGGGCACAGATGCAAACCATTCTGAGCAACCCGCTAGCCAGCCCGTTTACCCTGGGGATCTCCGCCGGAGCCAGTTTTGGCGCCGCGTTGGGGCTTGCTTTTGGTGTCGCCATTGTTCCCGCAGCCATTGAGTTTGTGGTGCCCATCAATGCCTTCGTGATGGCCATGTTCACCGCGTTCTTAATTCATGCTTTAAGCCTTAAGCGCGGCGTGACGGTAGAGACGATTGTGCTGCTCGGCATCGCCATGGTGTTTATCTTCAACTCGCTGATGGCGCTGATTCAGTTCTTTGCCAGCCAGGAAGCGGTCTCCGCGGTGGTGTTTTGGACGATGGGCAGCTTAACCAAAGCCACCTGGCCCAAGTTCTGGATCGCCCTTAGCATTCTTGCCTTATCCATGCCGCTGCTTGCCCGGCATGGTTGGGCGCTGACGGCCATGCGCCTGGGCGACGCCAAAGCCGAGAGCATGGGCGTCAATCCCCGCGCGCTGCGTTTGGAAGTGCTGGTGCTGGTGTCACTACTTGCCGCCATCGCGGTGGCGTTCGTGGGCACCATTGGGTTTATTGGCTTGGTGGGGCCGCATATTGCGCGCATTTTGCTGGGTGAAGATCAGCGCTTCTTCCTGCCCGGTTCGGCGCTGTGCGGCGCGCTCATCCTCTCCGTTGGCTCAGTTATCTCCAAGGTCATTATCCCCGGCACTATAATCCCCATTGGCATTATCACCTCGCTGGTGGGCATTCCCTTCTTTCTGTTTCTGGTGCTTAACCACAAGAAGGCCTCATGGTAACCCTACAACTGAACCGTGTATCCGCCCGCTATGGGCGTCGCCCCATTCTGGAAGATATCACCACGCCCTGCTTTCAAGGGGGGCAAGTCGTCGCTCTGCTAGGGCCCAACGCAGCGGGTAAATCGACGCTTTTTCGCCGCGTGTTAGGACTATTGAAAGGCGAAGGCGAAGTGATTATCAGCGGCACCAGCGCCGAACGCCCCGTGGGCTATATGCCCCAGGACACCGGCGCCAAGGCCGTGCTGACGGTATATGAATCAGTGCTTTTGGCACGTATGCAGGGGCGCGGATTAAAAGTGCAGCCTGAGGATTTAGCGCAGGTTGATCGCGCGCTGGAGGAGCTCAGCATTACGGCCCTTGGCGAACGGGATATTGGCGACCTTAGCGGCGGGCAGCGCCAGTTGGTCAGCGCTGCCCAGGCCCTGGTGCAAGAGCCCGAGATTCTGATGCTGGATGAGCCCACCTCGGCACTCGATTTGAACCGCCAGATCAGCCTGCTGACGGTGCTGCGCCGGTTAGCCGATGAGCGCCAGATGCTGATTCTGGTGGCGCTCCATGACCTGGGGCATGCACTACGTTTCGCCGATGCCGCCATGATGCTCGAAAATGGCCGCTTGATCGCCTGCGGCTCCACTGCTGAAGTGATTACCCCTGCGCTGCTACGTCAGGTTTATCGGGTATCTACGCGCATCGAGTCCTGCTCGAAAGGCCAGCCGCAGCTTATCGTCGAAGCCGCTATCTAGCCCTTTGCCTAAGCCGCCGCCCTTCCATCGCCGCTAGCGCTACCCCACTTAACATCAGCGGTAGCGCTAGCAGGAAGCCGCTGGAGACCGGTATTCCAAACAGCACCCAATCGGCGAGCACAGGCCACACCAGGGCAATATATTCAAAAGGTGCCAAACGCGACGCCTCGGCGTAGCGTAGAGCTAATGTCATCGCGATATGCGCAGCACCGCCAAACAGACCCGAGAGCACCAACAACGAAAACTCTACCCGGTTGAGTGCTGCCCAGCCCAGTGGGAGCGTTGCCAGCCCGGCTAGCGCGGCCACCAAAATAAAGTAGAAGGCGATTGAAGCCGCTGTCTCGGTGCGTGAAATACGCCTGACGGTTAATAAAGCACCTGCCGTTAGCAGCGCACCCAACGCCCCTAGCGCATACCCGGCCACTTGGCCGTTACTGGAACTGGCATTGAGCCCAGGCAAAATCAGCACGGCCACCCCGGCAAGCGCCAGCACCACACCACCCGCGCGATTAAGCGAGCAGCGCTCCCCCAGCAGCAGAACACCACCAATCGCCATAAAGACCGGGGTAAGCTGAGCGAGCAATGTTGCCTCGGCCACTGGCAACAGCGCCACCGCGGCAAAGGAGGCAAACATTGCCGCCGCCCCCATCCCAGAGCGCAGCGCATGCCCCAGCGGACGGCGCGTAGCCAGCCCACGGGGAAACTCCCGCCGCAGCAAAAGGAAAACGACGATAGGCAGCAGCGCAAACAGCGAGCGGTAAAACACCGACTGCCCCACAGGCACTTCGTCACTGACTGCCTTAATACACACCAGCATCCCGGTAAACAGGGCGCCTGACAGTATCCGCAGCAAAATACCCATGGTGGGCCGTTCTTCAAGGTGATCCATTGCGTGCAGCATTTCCTAAACAGCAAAAACCCCCGGTGAACCGAGGGTTTTTGGACTAAACACCTAACTGCTTACTATTATCTCAGACTTACGGCTTCATATCTTCAAAGAAGCTTTTCACGCTGTCAAAGAAGCCGGTTTTCTTCGGCGAGTGGTTGTGGCTATTGCTGTCGTCGAAGCTTTGTTGCAGCTTGCGCAACAGGTCGCGCTGCTCGTCGTTAAGCTTCACCGGTGTTTCCACTACCACCTTGCACAGCAGGTCGCCGGGCATACCACCACGCACGGGCTTCACGCCTTTACCGCGCAGGCGGAACAGCTTGCCTGTTTGGGTTTCCGGCGGAATCTTCAGCTTCACGCGGCCATCTAGCGTCGGCACTTCAAGCTCGCCACCTAGCGCTGCATCAACAAAGTTGATCGGCACATCGCACTGCAGGTGCTTGCCGTCACGCTGGAAGATGTGGTGCGGCTTGATCGCCACCTGCACATACAGATCCCCTGGCGGGCCACCGTTCACGCCGCTTTCGCCTTCGCCATTCAAGCGAATACGGTCGCCGGTATCCACACCGGGCGGAATCTTAACGGACAGCGTGCGTGTCTCACGTACACGGCCTTCGCCATTACACTTATGGCACGGCACTTTAATGTGCTGGCCAGAGCCATGACAGGTCGGGCAAGTCTGCTGCACGGCAAAGAAGCCTTGCTGCATACGTACTTGACCGTGACCGTGGCAGGTAGGGCACGTCTCTTTAGAAGAGCCGGGCTCAGCGCCGCCGCCATCACAACGATCACACTCGATATGCCGCGGCACACGAATGTCCACCGTGGTGCCTGAAACGGCGTTTTCCAGATCCAGCTCTAGGTTATAACGCAGGTCGGAACCGCGTGCCGGGGCATTGGGGCCACGGCGGCGACCGCCACCTCCGCCAAAAATATCGCCAAACACATCGCCGAAAATGTCGCTGAAATCACCAGCGCCAGCACCGCCGAAACCGCCGCCACCTTGGCCATCAACGCCCGCATGGCCGAACTGGTCATAGGCAGCGCGTTTTTCACCGTCGCTAAGCACTTCATACGCTTCGGACACTTCGCGGAATTTTTCCGCGGAGGTGGTATCGTCCGGGTTTCGATCAGGGTGGAATTTTTGCGCCAGACGGCGATAGGCCTTCTTGATCTCTTTCTGATCGGCCCCTTTTTCGACACCCAGGACTTCGTAATAATCGCGTTTGGACATAGGCCCTACGCCTCCTGGTTAGCTACGCACTCAACTGCACATTTAGCTATGTATTCAACTGTATATTTAACTACGTGATACTTAACTACGTGCGTCTTGGCTGCGGAAACAGCAACGCGGGAGTAAGCTCCCGCGTCACCGCTTTCCTTGGCAGAAAGAGGATGTTACTGCTTTTTCTGATCGTCGTTGACTTCTTCGTACTCGGCGTCAACCACGTCTTCTTCCGGCTTGGTGCCCGCGTTCTCGGCACCTTCACCGCCCTCTTGCTGCGCCGCTTCGGCCTGCTCGGCGTACATCTTCTGGGCTAGCTGGCCAGAGGCTTCGGTCAGTGCATCCAGTTTCTTCTGAATGTTATCGACGTCGTCACCTTTAACCGCTTCTTCCAGCTCGCTGATGGCCGTTTCAATCGCCTGCTTCTCGTCGTCAGTCGCTTTGTCGCCAGCTTCTTCCAACGTTTTGCGCGTAGCGTGAATCATACCGTCAGCTTGGTTACGCAGCTGCACCAGCTCTTCGAACTTTTTGTCCTCTTCGGCGTGAGCTTCAGCATCACGTACCATCTGCTCGACTTCTTCCTCGGACAGACCGCTAGACGCCTTGATGACAATCGACTGCTCTTTGCCAGTGGCCTTGTCTTTTGCCGATACGTTCAGAATACCGTTGGCATCCAAGTCGAAGGCGACTTCGATCTGCGGCACACCGCGCGGTGCAGGCGGAATGTCAGCAAGATCAAAACGACCCAGCGACTTATTCTGCGACACTTGCTTGCGCTCACCCTGCACGGCGTGAATGGTCACCGCCGTTTGGTTGTCATCCGCCGTTGAGAAGGTTTGTGTCTTCTTGGTCGGGATGGTGGTGTTCTTTTCGATCAGCGGCGTCATCACGCCACCCAGGGTTTCGATACCCAGGGTAAGCGGGGTAACGTCGAGCAGCAGAACGTCTTTAACGTCGCCACCCAGTACGCCGCCCTGAATCGCGGCACCAACGGCAACCGCTTCGTCCGGGTTAACGTCTTTACGTGCTTCTTTGCCGAAGAAGTCAGCGGCTTTCTTCTGCACCATCGGCATACGTGTCTGGCCACCGACCAGGATCACTTCGTCGATTTCAGAGGCAGATAGGCCTGCATCTTTCAGGGCCATTTTGCACGGCTCGAGCGAGCGCTGAACCAGCTCTTCGACCAGTGACTCCAGCTTGGCACGAGTCACCTTAACGTTAAGGTGTTTCGGGCCAGTGTTGTCGGCGGTGATGTAAGGCAGGTTCACATCGGTCTGCTGAGCGCTAGACAGCTCAATTTTGGCTTTTTCGGCAGCTTCTTTCAGACGCTGCATGGCCAAGTTGTCGCCAGACAGATCAATGCCACTGTCAGACTTGAACTGGTCTACCAGGTAGTTGATCAGCGCCAAGTCAAAGTCTTCGCCGCCCAGGAAGGTATCACCGTTGGTGGCCAACACTTCAAACTGGGTTTCGCCGTCGACATCGGCAATTTCGATGATCGAGATATCGAAGGTGCCGCCACCCAGGTCGTAGACCGCGATGGTTTTGTCGCCGCGGGATTTGTCCATACCGTAGGCCAGTGCGGCAGCGGTCGGCTCGTTAATAATGCGCTTAACGTCCAGACCGGCAATGCGGCCGGCGTCTTTGGTCGCCTGACGCTGGCTGTCGTTGAAGTAGGCCGGTACGGTAATGACCGCTTCGGTGACTGCTTCGCCCAGGTAGTCTTCGGCAGTCTTCTTCATTTTCTTCAGCACTTCCGCGCTTACCTGCGGCGGTGCCATTTTTTTGCCTTTTACTTCAACCCAAGCATCACCGTTATCAGCTTCGCTGATTTTGTACGGCACCATCTTGATGTCTTTCTGGACAACGTCGTCTTTAAAGCGACGGCCAATTAGACGCTTGATAGCGTACAGGGTGTTTTCTGGGTTAGTAACGGCCTGACGTTTAGCCGCCTGACCTACCAGCGTTTCACCATCATCGGTGTAGGCGATGATAGAAGGCGTCGTACGACCGCCTTCGGCGTTTTCGATAACTTTAGCGCTGTCACCATCGAGCACGGCCACACAAGAGTTAGTGGTGCCCAGGTCGATACCAATTATACGTCCCATAGCAATACCTCGAATTCGGTTGTTACAAAACTGAAAATTTAGTTTTTAAAGCTTGTCTGCGGGTTTCCCCGCGGGGTTGCCCTTTATTTGGGGGCCGCCGCTGACATTTCAAGGGCTTTTTTTCACACACTTTTTTCAAACTCTGTGCCGCCAGTGGCTTAATCGGCTTTTTTACTCACTACAACCATCGCTGGGCGCACCAGGCGTCCATTGAGTAAATAGCCTTTCTGCATAACGTCCATCACGGTGTTCGGTTCGAGATCCGGGTTAGGCACCATGGTCATGGCTTCGTGCACTTGCGGGTCGAAGGGTTCACCATGGGGTTCAATGCTTTCAACGCCGAACTTGTTGAGTACATCCAGCTGCATTTTCAAGGTCATGGAAACACCTTCACGATGAACTTCCGATGCACCCTCTTCCATGGTCTCAAGCGCTTTTTCCAGGCTATCTACCACTGGCAGCAGCTCTTTAACGAACTTCTCCAGGGCAAACTTGCGGGCTTTTTCCGCTTCCTGCTCCGCACGACGGCGCACGTTTTGCGCTTCAGCGGCGGCGCGAAGGGCTTGATCCTTGGCTTCGGCCAAGCTCTGCTCTAACTCACCTACTTGGGCTGCCAGCATTTCCGCTTCCGGGTTGTCGACGCTGTCTTCTAGCGCCTCTTCGTCATTGATCAATCCTTCCAGTTCGCCCTCCATCAAGCGCTCTTCAGCAACCTTCTCAGCTGCTTGCTCGGCGCCATCGGCGTCTTGCTCGTGGCGGGCCAGCTCATCGTCCATTGGTGTTTGCGGTTCTTTCGCCATGTTGTGCTCCTAAAAAGTAGAGCGCGGCCACGCGGGCGGCGCGCAAAGAAGTAAGCTTTAAGTCACTCGCTTTGACTGATCATGCACGCTATATGGGGGCCATAAATTCCATCTCAAGAGGTGCATTGAAGTGAGTTATTAACTACTGTATAAATCAACAACTATTGGATAAGTATCCAGCTTCTATGCTGTACCGCCTCAGGAGGCGCCATGCTTACTCAGCTAGCTATTCAAGATTTCGCCATTGTCGATCACTTGGAACTCGACTTGACCGGCGGTATGACCGCGATTACCGGGGAAACCGGCGCGGGCAAATCGATCCTGTTAGGCGCCCTTGGGCTCTGCCTGGGCGAGCGTGCCGACGCCGGAAGCGTGCGTCACGGCCGCGAGCGTACGGACCTCTCCGCACGCTTCGACATTCAACACCTGCCCGCCGCCATCGAGTGGCTAGCGGCGCGGGAGCTCCCCGCTGAGGAATGCTTGCTGCGCCGTGTGGTCACCGCCAACGGCCGTTCCAAAGCCTGGATTAACGGCCAACCCGCGACTATCTCGGATCTAAAATCCCTCGGCGAGCAGCTGATTCAAATTCATGGACAGCATGCTCACCATGCGCTGATGCGCGAAGAGACCCACCTTGCCCTGCTGGACGATTACGCAGGCCTAAACGATGCCACCACTCAATTAGCCGAAACGTTCCGCGAGTGGCGCAGTGCGCGTCGGCACTTGAAGAAGCTAAGCGAAGAAGGCAGTGAAGTTGAGGCCAAACGGCAGTTGCTGCGCTACCAAGTAGAAGAGCTGGATCAGCTCGGTTTAGCGGAGGGTGAATTAACCACGCTAGAAGAGGAGCAGCACACCCTGGCTCACGCGGAAGAGACCCTGCGCGAAACCCAGTTCGCCGCCGACTGCTGCGCCAGCGACGAGGGCGGCGCGCTCTCTTTGCTCAACCAAGCGTTCGCCCACTTGAGCGCGCTACCAGGCAGTGACAAAGGCACCCTGGCAAACACCCTTGCCATGCTGAGCGATGCGCGCATTCAAGTGGAAGAGGCCTCCAGCGAACTCAATCGCCTTGCCAACACCACCGAATTAGACCCTGAGCGGCTCGCCTGGGTTGAAGAGCGAATGACCGACGTCCATCGAATTGCCCGCAAGCACCACGTTGCTCCTGAAGAGCTATGCGCCCTGCATGCTGAGCTACAGCGGGAAGTCTCTCAGCTAGAAGAGGGTGGCAATGACCTGGAGGCACTCAGTGCACGGGTTGTCGAGCTACGCGAGAGCTACCGCCAAGCGGCAAAAAAACTCAGCGAGAGCCGTCAAAAAGCCGCGCTTCGCTTGAGTAAAGAGGTGCAGCAGCAGCTGGGCTTTTTGGCCATGGGCAAAGCCCGTTTTGAAGTGGAGGTGACCGCAAAAGACGCCCCCTCCCCTGAAGGCCTTGATCGCGTGCAGTTTTTGATTAGCGCCAACCCCGGCCAGCCCGCTCGCCCATTGACCAAAGTCGCCTCCGGCGGTGAGTTATCGCGGATTAGCCTGGCGATTCAAGTGGTCGCGGCGACGCACTCAACCGTGCCCAGCCTGGTGTTTGACGAAGTGGATGTGGGTATCTCAGGGGCCACCGCAGAGATCGTTGGCCAACTACTGCGCAAACTGGGCGAAAACGGCCAGGTCATGACCGTGACCCACCTACCCCAGGTGGCAGCACAGGCGCACCAGCACCTGCATATCGAGAAACAGGCGAAGCGCGATACAACGCTGACCCAGATGGCGCTACTCGACGAACAGGGCCGCATCAGCGAACTGGCGCGCATGCTGGGCGGCGTCACGCTTTCTGACCAAACCCTCGCCCACGCTCGGGAGATGCTGCACGCCAGCCAACGCCCGCCGCACTGATTGAGCGGGCGCCCTGCGCCGTTTCTGTGCATTTCTATAGCGCACAGCTATACAGCACATCTGCACATAGCAAAACAAACGCCCCTGATCCACTTGGCGCATCCAGTTAACATTCTGCTAACCAGGAATTCGGCCAAATGGCTCAGGGGCGCTTATATTTCGAACCGCGCTTAACGGTCTGCGACTAACAGCGACCTACGAACACTATTTCTTGTTCGTCGGCCCGCTGTCCTGGCGCGTCACGTCGGAACCGCGCGGACGTACATATAGCACCAGAGCATGATCCACTAGTTCGTAGCCGTGCTCTTCAGCGATTTCTTGCTGACGGCGTTCAATGATTTCGTCAACGAACTCAATGATTTCGCCGCTTTCTAGGCACACCATGTGGTCATGGTGATCCTCTTGGGTCATCTCGAATACCGCATGGCCTCCGTCGAAATTATGACGAATTACCAAGCCCGCTGACTCGAACTGAGTCAATACGCGGTATACGGTTGCCAAGCCAACATCTTCGCCCGCATCAATCAGTGTTTTGTACACTTCTTCCGCGCTAAGGTGGTGCTGACCCGAAACATTTTCGAGAATTTGAAGTATCTTGACGCGCGGCAGGGTCACTTTTAGACCGGCTTTGCGCAATTCATGGTTCTGATCGGCCATGGTCGCTCTTCGCAGTAACTGGTTAGGTCGGGTATGATCAACCGAAACCACGATAGTGAAGAATAGGCCCAAATGCAAAAATTGACTCAAATCATCACGCTCTCCGTTGCCCTTACTGTCATTAGCGGCTGCAGCTACGTAGGCGTGTACAAGCGCGATATTCCCCAAGGCAACCTGGTCACTCAGGAAATGGTCAGCCAGCTTCAGCCAGGCATGACCCAAGAGCAGGTGACTTACGTAATGGGCAGGCCATTGCTGGAAGCGCCCTTTGACGCCAGCCAGTGGGATTATGTGTTTCGTTTAGATAAAGCGTATGGCGACGTAGAGCAGCGTCGCGTAACGCTCACCTTCGATCCCCAGGGCCGCCTGGTGAACATTGAGCAAGAAGGGGATCTATCCAAAGAGCTACCGCTTGAAGGCGATAGCAGCATGGGGCCTGCAACGGAAGGCGTTGATCCAATGGATGCCCTCCCTACAGAGAGCACCCAGACGCGGCCACCTGAGGGCACACAGCCTGTTCAACAGCCTTAAAAGCGGTTAACGCTTCGGGTCGCTCGCTTGACGCTTAGCGCGCTCTAGGCGAGCGGCCTTGGGGTCGATCGCCAACGGCCGGTAAACTTCGACCCGATCCCCGTCGCGTAATAGATGGGTATCGGGTTCGCGTAGCGCTTTACCGAAAATGCCCAGCGGCGCCTGAGCAAAGGTTTCGCCGGGCACATCAGGAAAGAGCGTGGGCAAATCGGCCAAGGCAACGGCCTGACGTGCCGTAGTGCCCTCAGGCACGCGCAGAGCCACTATGCGCTGTTTGGAAGGCAACGCGAAGGCTACCTCAACCGTAAGCGCTTCAGCGCCCATACAGCTCGTTTGCGCGCTTGGTAAAGGCATCGACTAGCTGGCCAGCGATTTGCTGAAAGAGTTTGCCGAACGCCATACTGAGCAGCCGGTTGGCGAACTCAAACTCCATCTCAAGGCTCACCTTGCAGGCATCCTCCCCCATGGGGATAAACAGCCAGCGACCTTTAAGCCGCTTGAACGGCCCTTTTACCAGCGACAGCTCAATACGCTCGGGCGCAAAAAGTTCGTTGCGCGTGGTGATGGTTTGCTCAACACCGGCACGACCCAGGGTCATTTCGCCGATCAGATGCACATCATCATGTTCGAGCAAACGCGCCTGGCGGCAGCCTGGCAAAAACTCCGGGTAGCGCTCGAAGTCGTTAACCAGATCGAACATTTTCTGGGGGGTGTGCCGCACTAAGGCGGAACGATTGACGGTTGGCATTGACCTCTCCGCTGACTTCACAGTGCCCAAAGCGTATCATGGGAAACATTTTTCAGACCCTAAATGGTATCACGCCTCCCCAAATAACGAAGGGGAAGCCACTGACAGATTAATTATGAGGTTCCATGGCCACTAAGAAAGGTAACAGTAAGGGCCCCGGTAGCAGCGTTATTGCCCAAAACAAGAAGGCACGGTTTGAGTACCATATCGATGAGACCTTCGAGGCGGGGCTATCGCTCGCTGGCTGGGAAGTGAAGAGCCTGCGCGCCGGTAAGGCTCAGCTCACCGATACCTATATTTTGGTTCGTAACGGCGAAGCGTTTCTGCTGGGTAGTCATATCATGCCGCTGAATACTGCGAGCACACACGAGATTGCTGACCCGACGCGCACCCGCAAACTGCTGCTGCATCGCAAAGAGATCGCCAAAATCTTTTCGATCACCCAGGACAAAGGCCACACCTGTGTGCCCCTCAAGCTTTACTGGAAACGCAATAAAGTGAAGTGCGAGCTGGCGCTAGTGACCGGTAAACAGCTGCATGACAAACGCGCAACAGAAAAAGATCGCGACTGGAGCCGCCAAAAAGGTCGAATTATGCGGGAACATAACAAGGCATAACTGGTCAATCAGGTGTGAGCACGTTAGAATGCTCAACTGAAATAAGGGGGCGACATGGTTTCGACGCCGGTGACAACCCTTGCGGTGCATGCCGAGAGCGTGATGTATCTCGTAAATCCCACATCACGAAAAATAGTCGCAAATGACGAAAACTACGCTCAAGGCGCGCTAGCAGCTTAAACACTGTTAGCTTCTTGTCTGGCCCCAAGGTGATGTGCCTATTCATCGCTGAGGGGATACGAGCTAAAGCTGATAGGATCGCGTTTGGTGGTGTCTTCTCGCCAAGCGCTAAACTTTAGAAGACTCGCGTGGCTGAATCCTGATCGTCGGAGTCAGTTGCGTTAAATCAAATGACGAAATCTAAGCATGTAGAGCCAATAGGCGCGTGCTGGCGGACGCGGGTTCAATTCCCGCCGCCTCCACCACCTTACTATACAAATCAAGCACCTACGGGTGCTTTTTTTGTTTCCATTCGAGACAGAAGCAGCCCCTTACCGCATTTCTGATCTTGCAACACCATTTAGCCATGGGCAATACAGCAGTATTGTCCGAAAGGAGCTAGTCCCGATATGAAAGTGCCGAGAACGTTACTGCACGCTTGTTGCTGAGCCTTGACCTTACCTCACATCAATATTAGGGCGGCTAAATGCTCAGCCCCAATGGTCGCAGCTACCTCGTAATCAGTGACTTATATATGCACGACACGCGGTATGACGGCATTTACACCTTTCACTCGATCAACAAGTTCTTGTAAGACGAGTCCAATATTCACCATGAAACTGCATCCCAGACGTTTGTGATCATACTCTTTACCCCATCTGCGAAATGAAAGAGACTGATAGTTTTATATATGCGTTCATTTCTTGGTATCTTGGGTGTTAAAAGAATGTAGTAAAACCAAAAAAGGCAGGGAACATGGATATAACACAAAAAATTGCAGCGCTGGCCAGCCGCGCGCAAGAACAAATTGATCATATAGTGAACGAAGAAGCGACAAAGAACGCCATGGTCATGCCCTTCATACAAAGCTTGGGATATGACGTATTCAACCCAACCGAAGTGCTTCCAGAATTCACAGCTGACGTTGGATTGAAAAAAGGTGAGAAAGTGGATTACGCCATCAAAAATGAAGGCGTTCTATCTATACTAATCGAGTGCAAGCCCCGAACCACCGATCTCGCTAACGCTCAATTTAGCCAGTTATACCGCTATTTTAATTGCACTGAAGCCAAATTTGCCATTCTTACCAACGGCATTGAGTACCGTTTCTACTCTGATCTCGATGATGCAAACAAGCTGGATACTCGCCCTTTTTTCACCTTCCGTTTAACGGACTACAACGAAAGAGATATTGAAGAACTGAAAAAATTTGCAAAACCCGTCTTCAATGTCGACACCATTCTCAGCACTGCCAATCGCCTTAAGTACACCAACCTCGCCATGACATCCTTCAGCAAGTTAATGAAAGAACCGCCACGCGATTTTATCAAATTTATCGCTCAAGACTTCTTTGATGGACGAATGACACAACAGGTACTTGATGAGTTCACCCCCATCATTCGTGACGCAATGGCCCAGCACATCAAAGAGCAAGTTTCACAACGCTTAAAATTGGCATTAGCCACAACTAGTGGTGAAGAATCATCGCCCATCATCGCACAACCTGGCCAAGACAATATCGAAGTGCCTTTAAAGGCTGAAGACGAGATCGTTACGACCCAGGAAGAAATTGATGGATACAACATGGTCAGGGCAATCGTAGCCAGCGAAGTTGCTCCCGAACGCGTATACATGCGAGATGCAAAATCCTATTGTGCAATCCTGCTGGATGACAACAACCGAAAACCTATTTGCCGCCTACATTTCAACTCAAAAACCCTTAAGCGATTAGAGATTCGCCAAGATGATCAGCAAGTTAAGCATGATCTAGCCACGCTGACTGATATTTTCAGCCACAGTGAAGCGTTATTGGCAGCTGTAAAAAGTTACGAATAGCTTTTTCGAGTCGGCTTTATGCCGACTTCCCATAAACAACCTTAATAACTTAATAACATAGCCAAATAAATATATTGTTCGCTTTCTGACGATCACGTTGGCTTATAGCTCGCTGTAGGTTTGCGGGTAACACTTTGACCATAGGCTGCATCCGTTTAACGTCCCGACCTGTGAGCTCTCTTACTTCACCTGGTTTATTCGTAAGGCGCGTTTTCATAGCGTCTTATCTCCCATGCGCTGGCCTTTCAGCCAGCTGAAGCTCATCCTCGACCAGTAAAATTCTCACCATAGCACCTTATATCGACGCCGCCGAACGCTTGCCAGGGCGAGGACGGCTGTAAACACCGAGCCTACTCACACTAGGTTGCGGCAACATTGCATCCCCAGCAAGAAGCCGTTGCGGCCACCATTAGCGGCGTGCCTTCGAACATGCGCGTCACTGCCAGACTTTTAGCAGCGAAGGCGAGGAATACCACTGGATGGGGAACTGCAACACGATACGGTCGGCTTCAAGCAGCCGCGGGGATGAGCTGCTGGAGCGCGGCCGCGGTACGATTCGCCAAACGCTAGCCGTAACCGGCACCGAAGCGGAGCGTAGGGAACCATAGCCCGCAAGGGATATGATGTCCGGTTGACCGCCTGGTTATGGGCCCGTTCACCCATTGTTTTGGCACCCGATACCGGATGCCGACTCCTTGATACTTTGCACCAACAGAACCCATGGCGCTACGAACCAGAACACTGAATGTGCAGGTTTACCCGGAGGACTCGCCGGATGGCATGATTGGGTGCCTGTCCACCAACCGGCTTCGCTTCCTACCGGCTAGTTTTCCGGCGCTCCATCGCTGCGGCGATGCTCTCTTCGTTCTCCTCGCCCCAGCCGCAAAGCGGCTCCATGGCCCGCACCAGACTTGCCCCGAAGGGCGTCAGCGAGTAGTCGACGCGCAGCGGGATCTCCCCATAGTCGGTTCGCTGGACGATGCCGTCGGACTCCAGCTCCTTCAACTGCTGGATCAACATTTTGTCGCTCACGCCTCGGACGCTTCGCTTGAGCTCGCCGTAACGCGTCGGGCCCTTGTTTAAAAAGAACAGAATCAAAGGCTTCCACTTCCCGGAGATCACGTGCAGCGTCGCATGCAGGCCGCAAATGAAACGTGGGTTTTCTGAGTTTTCTTTCGCCATAACGGATACTTACCAAAAGGTGCATACTTGAACATTTGTAAGTGGGTATATACCGTAAAAGCGAACCGAGTCAATACACACGGAGACCCAACCATGAGCCGGCTAAACGGTAAAATCGCACTGATCACAGGCGGAGCCAGCGGCATCGGCCTGGCCTCGGCCCAACGCCTCATCGACGAAGGCGCCTTCGTCTTTATCGCCGGACGGCGCCAGGACGTCCTCGACAACGCGGCTGAGGCACTGGGATCCAGCGCCCAGGGCGTCCAGGCGGATGTGACAAAGCTAGAGGATCTCGACCGCGTCTTCGAAACGATCCAGAAAGAAAAAGGACACCTGGACGTACTGGTAGCCAACGCGGGCGTCGGCGAATTCGCCAGCCTGGGACAGATCACCGAGGAGCACTACGACTACATCTTCGACATCAACGTCAAAGGCACCCTCTTCACCGTCCAGAAGGCCCTTCCTCTGATGACGAACGGCGGCTCCATCATCCTCACCGGTTCCACGGTCGGCAGCATGGGCACCCCCGCGATGAGCATCTACAGCGCCTCCAAGGCGGCCGTCCGAAATCTGGTGCGCAGTTGGGCCCATGATCTCAGGGGCACCGGCATTCGCGTGAACGTCATGTCTCCTGGCCCGACCAAAACAGACAAGCTGACGGAACTGCTCCCATCCGAAGCCCTGAGCGAGATGAAACGGACCGTACCGCTTGAGCGTCTGGGCGATCCCAAAGAAACCGCAGGCGCGGTCGCGTTCCTGGCGTCCGACGATAGCAGCTTTATGACGGGGAGCGAGGTGTTCGTTGACGGGGGCTACGCGCAGGTTTAGGGGCTAGGCGAAGAACGGGAGGCAATGAACCAAAAGGGGTCAGATAGATTTTAAATCCTGGATTCATAGAATAACCGCAGCACTTTGGATCACACAGTAGAGGAAGGAGGGCCAGCGCCGGTACCCTCTCGACTTTACCGACCAAAGTGAAGCAGAGCATGGGATACCGACAGCTGACCCAGG
>NZ_VCQL01000236.1:0-230 GCF_005937175.1 Halomonas sp. ATBC28
GAGCGCAGCGACGAGGCAATCTCGATCTGCGGTGGCAGGTAACCCCGAGATTGCTTCACTACGTTCGCAATGACAGGTGAAGGATTTCAATGATATCACCTACGTCATTGCGAGGAGCGCAGCGACGAGGCAATCTCGATCTGCGGTGGCAGGTAACCCCGAGATTGCTTCACTACGTTCGCAATGACAGGTGAAGGATTTCAATGATATCACCTACGTCATTGCGAGGA
>NZ_VCQL01000237.1:0-218 GCF_005937175.1 Halomonas sp. ATBC28
GGCACTCAAGTCGAGATCGCCGCGCTTCGCTCGCGATGACAGGAAGGGCATTAGGAGCCTGGCTTATCTGTCATTGCGAGGAGCCTGCGACGAAGCAATCTCTACCCGCGGTGGCACTCAAGTCGAGATCGCCGCGCTTCGCTCGCGATGACAGGAAGGGCATTAGGAGCCTGGCTTATCTGTCATTGCGAGGAGCCTGCGACGAAGCAATCTCTACC
>NZ_VCQL01000238.1:0-208 GCF_005937175.1 Halomonas sp. ATBC28
GGTAGAGATTGCTTCGTCGCAGGCTCCTCGCAATGACAGATAAGCCAGGCTCCTAATGCCCTTCCTGTCATCGCGAGCGAAGCGCGGCGATCTCGACTTGAGTGCCCACCGTAGGTAGAGATTGCTTCGTCGCAGGCTCCTCGCAATGACAGATAAGCCAGGCTCCTAATGCCCTTCCTGTCATCGCGAGCGAAGCGCGGCGATCTCG